>CAZXOJ010000101.1:1709-13283 GCA_964642325.1 uncultured Bacteroides sp.
TCCTTTCACCTGGGTGTCCTGTCTGATACACCTGAACTTGTATCTGTTAAATCCTTTACCTGTAACCAGCTTGACAGGAAAGATCCCGGTACAGAAATTTTCGACGTGGAGGAACACGCCGTTTCCATGATGGAATTCAGTGGCGGGCTACGGTATTACTGGGAGCGGGGATCACATGCAAATGTTGATGTGCCGAATGAGACAAGGATATATGGGAGCAAAGGGGGAATGAAATTCGGTTACCTGAGCTGGGATCCTGTAGCCGTGGAATATTTTTATACCACAAAGGAAGGCGGGGGCAAAGCTAAAAGCAAAACCATCCCTGTGAAATTCGACAAACACCTTGATGATAATTTTGAGCTGACCAAACATTTCGTGGATATCGTTCTAAATGGCAAGGAAGCAGTAATGCCGCTTTCCCTGGAGGCCAAACATCTCAGGATACTTTTTGAAGTCTACAAAGCCAGCATCTGATTGCATGCACTTGACTACATAGTATTATTAATCTTTTCCCTGATCATTGTTCTGGCAGGTATCTCCTTTGCCAGATCGGGAAAAAATATGACATCCTTTTTCGCCGGTGGGGGATCTGTTCCATGGGGGATCAGCGGGCTTTCCCTCTTCATGAGCTTTTTCAGTGCCGGGACCTTCGTTGTCTGGGGCTCCATAGCCTATGACCTGGGATGGGTATCGGTGACCATACAGTGGACAATGTGTATAGGTGGGATATTGGTGGGACTGGTACTTGCACCACGGTGGAAGAGGGCAAGGATACTCACTGCAGCAGAATTCCTGACCAGGAGATTTAACCTCAAAACCCAGAAATTCTATACATGGATATTCTTGCTGGTATCCTTATTTATCTCAGGGAATTTTCTTTACCCCGTTGCAAAGATTGTCAGTGTTGCCACCGGCTTTTCACTCTACTGGATCATCATCATCGTGGGTTTATCCATCATCCTGTATACAACGGCGGGTGGATTCTGGGCTGTACTGATCACGGACGTATTGCAGTTCATCGTATTGTTCTCTTCTGTGCTGGTGGTGATCCCCCTGGCGCTTAAAATGACAGGGGGTGTAAGTGGTCTTGTAGCAGATGCCCCGGATGAATTTTTCAAATTGTTCTCAGGGGAGTTCACCCCCTGGTTCATATTCGCTTTTTTCATATACAACACCATATTTATAGGAGGGAACTGGGCTTATGTTCAAAGGTTCACCAGTGTCAGGGATGAGAGGTCAGCCCGAAAAAGCGGCCTCTTATTCGGCATACTCTACCTTGTTTGCCCCATAATCTGGATGCTGCCACCCTTAGCATACAGGGTGATCAACCCCGATGTCGCGGGACTACAATCAGAGGGGGCTTATATCATGGTTTGCAAGCAGGTGTTGCCGGCAGGTATGCTGGGACTGATGCTGGCTTCCATGGTTTTTGCTACAGCAAGTTCGGTGAATACCACCCTGAATATGTCTGCAGCCGTGGTGACCAATGACTTATTTAAGAACAGGTATCCGAATGCCTCTGATAAGCATACCATGTGGTTTGCGCGTATGATTACAGTAGTATTTGGATTGGGAGCGGTCGGAGTGGCATTGATGGTTCCGGGTATGGGAGGGATTGTGGAGGCCGTGTTGAGTGTTGGGGCCATCACAGGGGTACCCTTGCTGGCACCGCCCATATGGGCCCTGTTCTCGAAGCGGATCTCCGGAAAAGATATAATCTCGATAACCATCATTTCGCTGGTGATAAACCTGTTTTTCAAATTCATCACCCCCTGGTTGTTAGACCTGAAACTTGACCGTGCCGCTGAGATGGCCCTGGGAACAATAGTACCCATAGGTATGTTATTGCTATTGGAAATTCGGGCAGCCTTAAATGGTAAGATTAGCCTGCAATATATGGTTTATCTAAAGAAAATGTCAAGCTATACTGCCATACAAACCGGGACGGTGGACAAGGGTTCCGGGAATGAGAATGCTTATGCATTCAAGGTACTGGGATTTGCGCTGCTGGTTTTAGGGGTGTTGATCGGTGTACTGGCCTTCCTGGGCGGAGATGCCTGGGGTTATGTGTTGATTATTAGTCTCTTGATCATTGCCGGAGGCATATGGCTGCGCTTGCATGCAAGGCGCCAAAATAACTGATTTAACCATGAAAACTATACAACCTGATAAGGAAAAAAGGGCATTGCATAAAGAAGTGATCCAGGCAGACCTGGTCATCACAGGGGGTGGGATGGCGGGGACCTGTTCTGCCATCACGGCTGCCAGGGCAGGGATCAAGGTGGTGCTGGTGCAGGACCGTCCCGTCCTGGGGGGAAATGCTTCCAGCGAGATAAGGTTATGGATACTGGGGGCAACCTCCCACATGGGAAATAATAACCGTTGGGCCAGGGAAGGTGGGATGATCGATGAGATCCTGACGGAAAACCTCTATCGTAACCGGGAAGGGAATCCGTTGATATTGGATACCATCTTGCTTGAAAAAGTTACCATGGAGGAGAACATTCGTCTGCTCCTCAACACTGCAGTATATGATCTGGAGAAAGATGGACCCGATATGATCCGGAAAGTCCTGGCCTTTTGCAGCCAAAATTCAACACAATATGAACTGCTTGCCCCCCTGTTCGCGGATGCATCAGGAGATGGGATTGTAGGATTCCTTGCAGGAGCTGCCTTCAGGATGGGTGCCGAGGATCCTGCTGAATTTGATGAAGGGCTTGCCCCTGACGGCAATTATGGGGAACTGCTCGGACATACATTGTATTTTTACTCAAAGGATATCGGTCAGCCTGTAAAATACATTCCGCCTTCCTTTGCATTAAAAGAATTTGACCGCATCCCCAAGATCCGTTCTGTAAAATCAAGTGACCAGGGGGCTTATTTCTGGTGGGTGGAATATGGAGGACGCCTCGATACAGTTCACCAGTCAGAAGAAATAAAATGGGAATTGTGGAAGGTCGTTTATGGTATCTGGGATTTCATCAAGAATTCAGGTAATTACCCGGAAGCAGAGACCTACACACTGGAATGGGTAGGTACCATCCCGGGCAAACGGGAAAGCCGCCGCTTCGAAGGGGATTATATGCTTTCCCAGTCTGATCTGGTTGAACAACGGCAACATGAAGACGCAGTTGCCTTCGGGGGCTGGGCCATGGACCTGCATCCGGCCGATGGTGTGTATTCTAATCTGCCATCCTGTAACCAGTTTCATACTAAGGGGATATACACCATCCCCCTAAGGTGCTATTACAGTAAAAATATCAGGAATCTTTTCCTGGCCGGCAGGATTATCTCCTCCACCCATGTGGCCTTCGGATCCACCAGGGTCATGGCTACCTGTGCCTCTGGTGGACAGGCAGTAGGGATGGCAGCTGCGCTCTGTGTTAGCACTGGCTTATTGCCCTCTGAACTGCTGAAAGGATCTCACATGGCCCACCTGCAGACCGCCCTGAACCTATCCGGACAGGGTATTCCACATATTCCACTGCAGGATGAAAATAACCTGATGGGTTCCGCAACGGTACAGGCCAGCTCTACAATTATGCTAAGAGAGATACCTTCAGATGGTCCCTGGCTCAGCCTGGAAACTGCGGCCTGCCAGATGATTCCCATAACAGACCAGGACCAACTACATATCACTGTCAGGGTGAAGGCTGCAGTACCGACCCTCATAAAGGCTGATCTGAGAATAGCCGAAAAGCCTGGTAATTATACTCCGGATAGCCACCTCGATGAGCAAGAAGATAAACTGGAAGCAGGAGAGCAGGAGATAGAATATACATTCAGTACAGGCAGGGTAAAGGATCAGTATGCATTTATCTGTTTCCATGTCAACAAGGCAGTTTTGATCAAATGCAGTAACATGAGGTATACGGGTATTCTAAGCCTTTTCAACAAGTTTAATCGGGCTGTTTCAAATTTTGGAAAACAGGAAGCACCGGATGGCTCGGGGATAAATTCTTTTGAATTCTGGACACCCGCAAAAAGGCCTGCAGGCCATAACATAGCTATGTCATTTGATCCGGCAGTCGAGATTGCAAGTATTGAGAATATAAGGAATGGATTTACCAGGCCGACACATGTGTCCAATGCCTGGATTGCCAGTCATGCTGACCCCCGGCCAACGATATTCTTAGCATGGCAAAAAAAGGTCAGGATAAGCCGTGTCGTTCTGTTTTTTGACCCTGACTATGATCATCCCATGGAATCTGTATTGATGGGGCATCCTGAAGACAGGGTACCATTCGTTGTAAAGGATTACAAGATAGAAGATGGGCAGGGCAGGCTTTTGCATAAGGCAGAGGGGAATTACCTGGGCCGCAATGAGATCCTCCTGGCAGAACCATCGGTGACTGATAAAATAGTGATAAGCCTGGAACACCCCGCGGATAATTGTCCGGCTGCCCTTTTCGAAGTCTGTTGTTATTCAGATTGACAGCTGACCTTAAAACCAATACCTTATGAAGCATTCTACAAAATTGTCCATAACGCAGATCCATATTATTAGGGTTCTTATAGCTGGGTTATTAATTTTTCTGGGTTGTGCCCCAAATACCGGGTATTCCCTGGAGAAGAATATGTTCGAGTTCAGGCTGGAGCCTGGCCCAGAAGACCTGTTTGCAGAAGCAGAATACAGGATCTGGATACCTGATGGTGTTGAGAAGTTGCGAGGGATCATCGTTCATCAACATGGTTGCGGGAGGAACGGCATGTTGATGCCATGGGACCATCACTGGAGGGCCCTGGCAAGGAAATGGGATTGTGCATTAATGGGGACCCATTACAGGCAGGTGGATTCCTGTGCCAGTTGGCATAATCCCCTGAATGGCAGTGACCAGGCCTTCCAGAATGCGCTGAATAACCTGGCTGAACAATCCGGGCATCCGGAACTAAACAATGTTCCCTGGGCCCTCTGGGGGCATTCCGGGGGTGCTTTCTGGGTAAGCCAAATGCTGCAACTACATCCGGAACGTATCATAGCCGTGGTGGCGCGTTCAGGAGGATACCATGTCAGTAATCCATCCTCCTTTAGTGTTCCAGTATTATTTAATTATGGACGCAGCGAGCGTCCCCGGTTGAACGGGCTTACATACTATCCCGGTGGAAGAAGAGGGAATGCTCCCTGGTTGATCGCGCCAGATCCTGTAACCGGGCATGAATGTGGGAATTCAAGATTGCTGGCCATTCCTTTTTTCGATGTATGCTTTGAGCTCCGGATTCCATCGGAGGGACATAATGAACTCAGAGAAATTGATATGGAGAAGTCATGGCTGGGTGATCCGGGTAATTTTAAGATCGCGAAATTGGGAGCATACCAGGGAGATCCCCTGACAATGGTCTGGTTGCCGGATGAGAAATTTGCACGGAACTGGCAGGAATATGTACGAACAGGTTGGGTCACGGATACAACGCCACCAGAGGCTCCCGATAATCTTTCGTATAAATTCCAAGGAAAACGTTCCGTTAGCATAATGTGGGAAGCAAAGGCCGACTTGGAAAGCGGGATCAAACAGTTTTACCTCTATCGCAACGGTAAACGGGTCAAAAGATTCGTCGGGATCAATGATGATTATGTAAATAAGAATTTCCAGTATGGCAATTATGGTGATGAGCCGGGACCCGAGGCGCTGTATGAGAATGTAGAAGACTGGATCCCGACAAAGATGGAATTCGTGGATTACCGCCTGCATCCCGACAGCACCTATACCTACCAGATCAGGATGGTGAACTGGTCCGACCTGGAATCAGCCTTAAGCGAGTCCCTGGTAATCTCTTCTTCCCAGCAAACCAATGAATAAACAAATAAAAAATGAAAAACCGACACCTATTTATTATTTTTTCCTTATTGTCATGCCAGCTGATATTCGGACAACCCGACAGCACCGTCTTCAAGCAAACCCCTCAAGGGGAATTAAAACTACATTTCGACTACCCTGCGAACTGGACAGCCTCGGACTCGAGACCAGCCATTGTTTTCTTTTTTGGAGGAGGCTGGAATGGGGGAACTATTGAGCATTTCAGCAAGCAGGCGGCTTACCTTGCTGAACGGGGAATAATTGCCGTAAGGGCTGACTACCGGGTGAAATCGAGACACGGGACATCCCCAGACAAGTGTGTGGAAGATGGCAAAAGCGCCATACGCTGGGTTCGTGCAAATGCCGGAATGCTGGGTATTAACCCGGATATGATCGTTGGCTCAGGGGGATCGTCTGGTGGTCATGTGGCAGCCTGTGCGGCTCTTATCGTGGGACTGGAAGCAGCCGGTGAGGACCATTCCATTTCTTCCAGGCCCAACTTAATGGTTTTGTTTAATCCGGTAATGGAGACCACCTCTGAAAGGTTCGTCGAAAGATTTGGAGATGAAAAAATAGCAGAACTTATCTCCCCTAATAAATGGATTGGAAAAGATACACCTCCCGGGATCATGTTTTTCGGTACCAATGATCAATTGATCGAGCCTGCTTATCGATCCTTACCCATAGCAGCATCCCACCGGGTTCAATTAGAACTTTGGACAGCTGATGGGGCAGGCCATGGCTTCTTCAATAAGGCGCCCTGGTTTGAATGGACCCTGTACCTGACCGATCAGTTCCTTCAAAAGAATGGTTATTTGGATGGCGAGGCAGAGATTAAACCTCCGGGTGAGGTGACGATGGAGCTGTATAAAGAATAAGGTATTATAAACCGGTTTATTCCGTATAAAACCTGCTCTTGTGTTCTTCTGCCATGTTTATCAGTTCCCTGGCAATGGCTGGATATTCGCCCAGGACATTTGTAGATTCATATTTATCATTCTCCATGTCAAAAAGGGCTGTGTCAATCGCTTCCTGTACATATTTTCCTGCCATGCCATCATTTGCGGCTTCTTCAAGGGTCCTGTAAGGATGAGGAAGGTGAAGTTTCCATTTGCCATCACCACTCATTACTCCCTCAAACCTGTTACCATTTGAAAAGGCATAATAATCCCGCAGATTC
Source organism: uncultured Bacteroides sp. (assembly GCA_964642325.1). Classification (GTDB taxonomy): domain Bacteria; phylum Bacteroidota; class Bacteroidia; order Bacteroidales; family SM23-62; genus SM23-62. The sequence goes on from CAZXOJ010000101.1 coordinate 8,685, forward strand.
TCTGCATCCGTTTTGCCCTGTATAAGTCCCCAGGCATTCCTCCCGTCGATTTCATTTCCAGGCAGGGGAACTCCGGCCAGGTGGCAGAGGGTGGGCAGCAGGTCTATGCTGGAGAATGTCGATATTGAGGTGGTACCTGCTTCTATCTGCCCCGGATACTTGATGATACAGGCAGAACGTACACCCCCGTCGAAAGATGTGCCTTTGGCTTCACGGAAAGGTGTATCACCCGCATGATTGCCATAAGATACCCAGGGACCATTATCTGAGGTCATAATAATGATGGTGTTTTTGTCCAACCCATTTTTTTTCAGTGCCTTGTTAATCTCTCCGACGCTCCAGTCCAGTTCCAGCATCACATCTGCATATAATCCTTTACCGGATTTACCATCGAATTCATCACTGCAGAAGATGGGAACATGAGGCATGGAATGGGGGACATATACCAGGAAAGGCTGGTCGGTATGGCGATTAATAAAATCCACAGCATGTTCAGTATACCACTTTGTCAGGTGTTTCTGGTCCTCATGGCTTACTTCTTCGATAGTGACTTCCCCGTTTTCCCAAAACTGCAATGGAAATCTCCCCCAGTATTCCGGGTTCTCGGGATGGTATTTCCACATGTCGTTTGAATACATCAGTCCGCAGGTTTCATCAAACCCGCGTGCCTGGGGCCGGGTCTCTGGCTGGTCACCGCAATGCCATTTCCCAAAGACGGCTGTTGCATAACCTGCTGATCCGAAAACCTCGCCCATGGTGGCGAAAGTGGTTTCGAGTCCCCTTGCATTCGGACCATGTGCTCCAAAGACCTTTGTCCTTCCAGGAAAGCAGCCGGTCATCAGGGCGGAGCGGGAAGCAGAGCAAATAGCCTGGGGGACATAAAAATTCTGGTAAGCACAGCCCTCACTGGCCAACTGGGTAACGTTGGGTGTATTAAGATGCACCTTTCCAAACGGTTCGAAATCGGCCCATCCGGAATCATCAAGGAATACAATTACAATATTGGGTTGCTGATCAGTTTCTTCCCGTGAACAGGAAACAAGGCATATGGCAAAGATTGCCGGTATCAATAAGAAAATCCTCATGTTTTATTTTTTTTTGAAATTAAGCATTAAAATTCAATTCTATCCGGTTTCTCGAAATCCTCCTTCATGGTATAGGGCAGCTTCCATACCCGGCCGTTAAAGTCCCCGAAATACAATTCCGAGGTACTGAATTCATGGGCATGTCCCGAAGCCCAGAAGAAACAGAATGGTGCTTTTGCATTCAAGGGTCGTCTGACATAGGAGTGGTTCAATTCACTATTCATGGTGACATCCCGCTGCTTAAGCCATTTCTTCCCTTTGTTTTTGGAGGTCCATATGGCAATTTCCCCACCTGTGCCCCATAGCTGTGGACCTGTTTCTGTGGGACCAACAACGGTCCAGGTGCTATCACTTACAAAAAGGCTTCCCATGTCGTAATTATGATCCGATTCACAAATGTCGTGGGTTTTCCATTTTCTTCCAGTCCAGCGTGTTACACGCCACTGGTAAGGTTTGTTTTCAGGTCCTGGTTCATGCCCTCCACTCGTGATATAAAGGCAAACTGGATTACCCTTGCTGTCAAAGCCCATGTCTTTCATGTAAACATTCTTACCCAATGACTGGTAATCGATGATCCGCTGGCTGATGTCAACCGCGGTCAATGGCAGGCTGGCCGGTTCCCTGTGTATGCCTTCCCAGGTCTTGCCGAAATCCGTGGTTTGCAAATAGTACAGGTCGGTCCTTGTATCAGGGTGCCCGTCCCTGTGCCTGTTAAAAAATGTCCCTATGATATCCCCGTCATTATAATGATTGCTGACCTGGTAATGACCACTTTTTTTATCCGGACTTTCCCTGATCCCTGAGAGCATGGCATCTTCGGTCCACTGATAACCATCGGTGCTGGTTTCAAAATACAACTCCCTGACGCCTGTATACTTGGTGAAAAAATGGAAAAAACCATGTTGAGTATTCCATATCTGGGGATAGGCAAATACCTCCATACTGACCTCTGTGAATTCATCTATATCATAGGGCTCATTGCTCCTCAGTTTGATGCCTTTCCTGCTGTTGCCCCTGCCACTGACGAATACCCATATATAACCTTCATCATCTATCATTATGGTTGGGTCGTCGTGTGGATCATCCACACCCATTTTGTCATAAACTACGGTTGGTCTGGAAACCTGTTGGCTCTTATGGTCAAATTCACCAATCATGCATAGCAGATGCCTTTGATCCCTGTCAATGGTACCTCCGTAAACAAAAAATGTCTTATCGACTGCCGGAGCATAAATCGCCAGGGGAATATGTTTGGCTGTATAAGTGCCGAGTCCCCCGCTATATTTATCCCCAAACTCGAACTTCTGGTTGAGCTCAAACCAGATGCCCCTGTAGCCATTTACCTTCTGATTGTTCATGCTTTGATTGTCCTGGGCAGATAGGATGCAGGGAGTGAGCAGGATGCAGAAGCAAGCATGAAAAAAAATTCTTCGTGTTGTTTTCAGATATATCATAGCTCCAATGCTAAAAGATTTCTATCTTAAGATAGTAAAAACTTACAAAATATAACTCATGAAAAACGGACATCAAATTACCATGCTTGGAACCGGTTTTATCGGGAGCTTTTACACCGAGACCATTCATGGCATACGCGGACGTGACCGCATCAAGACAGTTTGTGGCCTGCCCCTGGAATCGGCAGAACAATTTGCCCGGAAGTGGGATATACCCAAAGCAACTGACAACATGAATGAGGCGATTAATGATCCGGAAACTAATCTTGTGGTGGTCGCCCTCCCAAATTATTTGCACAAGGAAGCAGTGCTTATGTGTGCAGAAGCAGGAAAAGCTGTAGTCTGTACCAAGCCATTGGGCCGCAATACGGCTGAAGCCATTGAAATGCTCGATGCTGTGGAGAAGGCAGGCATTTTTGCTGGATACCTGGAGGACCTGGTTTATATGCCTAAAACATTAAAGGCAGTGGACTCTGTTCAAAAAGGGGCCCTGGGCAAGATCCTCTGGGTCAGGTCACGCGAAACCCATCCGGGTCCACATTCAGACTGGTTCTGGGATCTTGAAAAGGCCGGTGGGGGTGCTATTGTGGATATGGGCTGCCATTGCATTGAGATCATCCGTAATTTTGTTGGGAAAGATATTCGCCCGGTAGAAGTAATCTGTACTTCCGATACCATGGTACATCCCATAGAGGCAGAAGATCACGGGATTGGTCTCATCCGATTTTCAAATGGTGCCCTTGGCCAGTTCGAAGTTAACTGGACTTTCAGGGGTGGTATGGATTTGCGTGATGAAGTTTCAGGAACGGAAGGGACCATCTGGCTTAATCACTGGCTGAGGACCGGGTTTGAAATGTTCACATCGGGCGGAATGGGAGGTTATGTTGCTGAGAAGGCAGAGTCCGACAAAGGCTGGCTCTTCCCGGTTGGAGATGAGGTGAATGCCCTTGGTTATAACCACATGTTCCAGGATATGTTCAATGCCTTTGAAGAGGGGACCAGCCCGATGGAAACGTTTTATGATGGATACGTGGTGAATGCCATCATTGATGCCTGCTATTTGTCTGCCAAAACGAAAAAATGGGAGCCGGTTGAGCTCGCTGACTGGCGGGGGAAGAAAGGAGATGAGGGGGAAGGAGCCTCCAGGCCCCTTATCGAGGGTAAATACCTGCTGATCAAAGATGAGGTGATGCCAGACGGCCAGACAAAAAGGATCCTTAAGGATGTGAACACGGGTGAGATAGTAGAGAAATCTCAATAATTAACTCCAACCATCAGACACAGTGATGGTGGATGAACTCATAGGTTTTGTTTTGTTCATCGAAGGACTGGCAATAGGTGACAGCGATTAGTTTTAAGTCCGGGTGCCAGAGCCTTTGAATGGCTGGCTTTATGCTTTCCAGGTCCCCCACCATACGGGCGCAAACAGCGATTCCTGTCCCGGCAAAAGCATCCCTGATGGCTTCCGGCGGGTTGGGATCCGGGTCTGTCTGAAGGGTAAATGCCCCGTCCACCATACTTACTCCGGGTATCTGCTTGACAACATCTGCCCGTTCTGACCAGTTCCCGCAGGAGTGGAATACTGGTTCCTGCAGTGCTTCTGTCATTTTAACAAGGGAGGGGATAGCCTGATCCCGGTAGGCCTCAGGAGTGATTATCAGAATGTTATCATCAGATGCTCCGAATCCGGTAAAAACCCTTGAGGATGGGAATCCATGCCCCGGCCATACTACCTGGTCCCCCAGGATCTTCAATTGTTCTGCAGTAAAATTAGCAATCAATCCCCCCAACAGCTCCAGAAACTCTCCTACCAGGTCAGGACTGATCATGGTATCCATAAGGAAATTATTGATCTCTATAATATTGCCTGCCACATTGAGAGGGGATTGTACATCGCATACTGATATGGGAAGCTTGCCCTGAGACTGATCCTTAAAATACTTTACCATTTCCAGGGTATGCCTACCGATATTTGTTTCCCGGATGGGTTTGATATCAGGATATCGGAGGGCAGATTCAGTATCCTGGAATGCAGGACGGATGGCTGGTGCCTGGTTCTC
>CAZXOJ010000102.1:0-13195 GCA_964642325.1 uncultured Bacteroides sp.
GCAACAAGTATATTATTAATTATCTTTAGCCATCCAACCTGATCCTATTGAAAGCTTTCGGACAGTACATTATAGCATTCAGTGACCTGATCTGGGGTACCCCCCTGCTCATCCTGCTGCTGGGTGGTGGTTTATTTTTCCTCATTTATTCCAGGCTGACTCCCTTTCGATACATAAAGCATGCTGTGCATATCCTCATGGGAAGGTATGATGACCCGGATGAACCAGGATATATCAGTCATTACCAGGCACTTTCTACGGCCCTTTCGGGGACAGTGGGCATGGGAAATGTAAGCGGGGTGGCGGTGGCAATCACTACTGGTGGACCTGGAGCTATTTTCTGGATGTGGATCTCGGCAGTGATCGGCATCACAACCAAATATTTTACCTGTTCCCTTGCTGTCATGTACCGCGGCAAGGATTCCGCCGGGAATATGCAGGGTGGTCCCATGTATTTCATCACTGAAGGTCTTGGAAGGAATTGGAAACCCATGGCTATTTTCTTTTCCCTCGTCGGCATGATCGGAGTTCTTCCCGTGTTCCAGGCGAACCAGCTAACCCAGGTAATCAGGGATGTTATCCTGGTGCCAAACGGGGTAGAAACAGGTTTCAGGACTGATCTTATAACGGGACTGATCCTTACAGGTGTTGTATCCATCGTTATCTTCGGGGGCATAAAAAGAATAGGCAAGGTAGCAGGCAAACTTGTACCGTTTATGGTTGTGGTGTATGTACTGGCTGTCCTCTATATAATTTTCTCAAAACCTGCCATGATCATTCCGGGATTCCAGACCATCTTCACCGATGCATTCTCTGGTGATGCTGTACTTGGAGGAGCCCTGGGTTCACTTATTGTAGAAGGTGTCAGGCGAGCGTCCTTCTCAAACGAAGCCGGGATCGGAACGGCACCCATGGCACATGGAGCTGCTAAAACGAATGAACCGGTTCGCGAGGGATTGGTAGCCATGCTGGGGCCAATGGTGGATACCCTGATCATTTGTACGATGACCGCCCTGGCCATCATCATGACAGGCAGCTGGTTAGATGCTGGTTCTGATGGTATATCTATTACTGTTAATGCCTTTGGCAAAGCCATCCCGGGAGTGGGGCCTTATATCCTGATCCTGTGTGTTACTGTATTTGCCATTACCTCTATGTTTGCATTTCCTTACTACGGGGCCAAATGCTTTAGTTTTATCTTCGGTGCGAAATACCAGTTTATATACAATATATTTCTTGTCCTAACCATCACCTTCGGGGCAGTCGGCACCCTCAAGTTGGTCCTCAGTATTTTTGACAGTGCTTACGCATTGATGGCTTTCCCCACCATGATCGCTACCATTCTACTCTCACCCAAGGTGGTGCAGGAAACACGAAAGTATTTTGCCAGATACCATCAAAATCAATCATTAAAAGGTAAAAGAAAATGAAATCATTAATAATTTTCCTGTTACTGGCATTATTGAGCCATATCTCATTTTTCCAGGATAATCCTGAGATCAAACCCATAGCACCCTACAGTTCAGCTGTAATGACTACTTCCGGGATGCTCTTCATCTCCGGGCAAATCCCCATCGATCCTGAAACCGGCAAATTGCATAAAGGAGATGTCCAGAAAGAAACCAAGATCGTTATGAAACGTATAGGTATATTATTGGAGAAGTATGGCATGGATTACAGCCACCTTGTAAAATGTACTGTCTTCCTGGCAGATATCAGGGATTACCAGGCAGTAAACAAGGTTTATGCCAGCTTTTTCGAAGAGAATTATCCGGCAAGGGAAGCCATCGAAGTGGCCAATTTGCCATTGGGTGCATGCATAGAGATTTCTGCCATCGCCTCTAAGTGATGAGCAGAATCACCGGCCGGACAATAAAAATATTTCATTTATCTACTATATTGCCGGCTTCAAATGATACAGAACAAGCAGAAAACCAGCCAAGGTGAGGTCTGGATGGATGAAGATGGGGTCCTTTACCAGGATTATCCCCCCGGAACGGAAATTAAAATTGAAGATAGCCTGGGTGAGTTAAGTATTTACCGCTCCACTTTCTGCAAAGAAGTCAGAAGGCCAATAGTGGTTGACATTTCCAATATAAAAAAGGTTAGCAAAGAATCCCGGGATATTTACTCGAGTGCTGAAATGGGAGACACCATTTCAGCAGCAGCATTGATTGTCAGTAATCCTGTGAGCCGAATTTTAGGCAACTTCTATATGGGGATAAGTAAGACAAAGATGCCGGTCAGGATGTTTGCAAGCTCTAGTGATGCAAAAGATTGGCTGATGGATATTTTACCTTAAGGGGTTGATATATGAAGACAGAAGATCCCAGAATAGATAATATCCTCGCAGCCATTACAAAAATTGCTGCCGGCAACCTGGATACCAGGATTGAGATATCGGATGACCTTGATGAGATTGACGGGATTTCCACCGGGATCAATATGCTTGCCGAGGAGGTCAATAGCAGAATTGTTCAGCATGAAGATGAAAACAAACAACTGAACGAGACTATTGCCCAGCTCAAGAATGTGAGGGCCCGGCTTTCCGATTCTGAAAATCTTTTCTCACAGGTATTCCAGACAAGCCCGGACGGCATCAGTATCTCCAGGCTGGATTCTGGTGAATTTGTAGAAGTAAACAAAAGTTTTGAGACATTGACTGGCTTTTCTAAGGATGAGTTGATAGGGAAATCCGTGCATGCTTTTGGCATGTGGACGGAAAAAGTTGTCCGGGAGAAACTGGCAGAACAACTAAAGGATGAAGGCGTAGTGGTGAACCTTGAATCAGACTTCAAGGTCAAGGATGGATCTATTAAAAGAGGGCTGATGTCCGCTTCCCTGCTGGATATCAACGATGAACCACATTTGCTAGCCATAAGCAGGGACATCACTGATAGAAAAAAGACCGAGCTGATCCAGCAGATCATGTATAATATTTCCAATGCGGTTAACCTCACCAAAGATCTGAACGAGCTGTTCCTCGCCATTCAAAAGGAACTGGGAAGCATATTCGATACTACGAATTTTTTTATTGCCTTCTATAACAAACAAGATGATACCCTATCCCTGCCCTACTTCGTAGATGAGAAAGATAGTTTTGAAGCTTTCCCGGCCAAAAAGTCCCTTACCGGCTATATGATCCGGAATGATAATCCTATACTGATGACGGACAAGGATATCAGCCAGTTGGTGAAATCGGGAGAGATAGAGGATGTTGGAACACCCAGCAAGGTCTGGATGGGAGCTCCACTGAAAATCCAGGATGAGATCATTGGCGCTCTGGTGGTCCAACATTACAAGGATGAATTCGCCTATACAGAAAAGGACTTGGAGATTTTGCAGTTCGTTTCATCGCAGATCGGCCTTTCCATAGAGACTAAAAGGGCACATGATGACGTCAATGTAGAAAAAGCTTATTTCGAACAATTATTTGAAGGATCTCCTGAAACCATTGTCCTCACGACCAACCATGGAAAACTGATCAGGGTTAACAGTGAATTTGAGAAATTATTTGGCTATACTCCAGAGGAGGTTATTGGCAATTATATTGATGAGTTGATCGTCCCTAATGATTATCTGAAAAGGGCAAGGTCTATTTCCAGGAAGGTAGCCAAAGGAGAAAAGATATTGTTAGAAACCAAACGACAGCATAAGGACGGGAGCCAAATCCAGGTATCAGTCATGGCCACACCTATTGTCATTGGGAGAAAACAGGTTGGTGTTTATGGCATCTACAGGAATATTACAGACCGAAAAAAAGCCGATTTGGCTCTCAGGGAAAGTGAAGAAAAAATTCGAAACATCCTCTTCTCCTCCCCTGATGCCATTACTGTCTCTGACCTCAGGGGATATATTACGGAGTGTAACCAGGCAGCACTTGACATTTTTGGTTGCGAGACTGACAGTGAATTAATAGGCATTAACGCAAATAAATTTGTCACCCCAGAGATGAGGCGGAAAGGCATTGAGGCGCTGAAGACAGTACTGAGGGTTGGTTCAATTAAAAACATTGAATTTGAGCTCAATACTAAAAAGGATAACCAGTTAACTGTCAATCTTTCTGCCAGCCTGATAAAGGATACAAATGACAAACCCATAGGGATTGCTACCATCACCCAGGACATCAGTGAGCGTAAAGCTTATGAGAGGAACCTGGAGGAAGCAAAAGAAAAAGCTGAGGAATCTGACCGGCTGAAATCAGCCTTCCTGGCCAATATGTCACATGAGATCAGGACCCCAATGAATGCCATCCTCGGCTTTTCTGAATTGCTCAGATCTGATGATATCGCAAAAGAGGTGAGGGATGAGTATACAAAGATCATCCATAACAAAGGAAACGAGTTGATGTTGATTATCAATGATATCATTGATATTTCAAAAATAGAGGCAGGGGATATTAAGATCATTAAATCAGACCTGGAGGTCAATGATTTCCTTAAACCATTGTACCAGCATTATAACAGGGAAAAAAGCCTGATGCACAAGGATCATATTCAGTTGCGCCTGCATATCCCTGAGATGGCTAATCCTGTCATCCATTCTGATCCGGCAAGGTTGAAGCAGGTTCTATATAACCTGATCAACAATGCACTGAAGTTCACCCAGGAAGGTTTCATCGAGATCGGATATACCCTCCAGGATCAAAATGTGGAATTTTTTGTCAGGGATACTGGCATTGGTGTTACACGGGAAAAACAACAGATCATTTTTGACCGTTTCAGGCAGGTGGATGAGTCCCTCAACAGCCAGTTCGGGGGAACCGGACTGGGACTGGCCATATCGAGAAACTTGGTAAACCTGCTGGGTGGGGAGATGAGGATTAAATCTGAAGAATATCAAGGATCTACCTTTTATTTTACGCTCCCGGTTTTAAAGAATAAGGTATCTGATAAGCCCGTCAAAAAGGTTCAGGATGCTGCCGCAAAAATGAATGATAAGATCATGGATCTTAAAGGTCGGAAAATTTTAATTGCTGAAGATGATTCCTCCAATTACCTTTTTATTGAGACTTTTTTGAAACAGACTAATGCAGATATACTTTGGGCAAGAGACGGAAAAGAGGCGATTGATATTTTTAAGGCTGATCCAACCCTTGATATGATCCTGATGGACCTGAAGATGCCTGAAATTAATGGTTTTGAAGCGACCAGGACAATTCGCAAAACAAATAAGGATATCCCCGTCATTGCTCTCACAGCCTATGCTTTTGCAGATGACAAGGAAAACTCCCTTAAAGCGGGATGCAATGCTTATCTTTCCAAACCTGTGAAAATTGAGCAGCTTTCAGAGATCCTGTCCAGTTACCTGAAATAAGTCTTTCATCTGATAAGGAAGCCCTTGTTTAAGGGGTCAGCCGGATCAAACCAGAACTCTGAGCGACCCGTAAAATGGGCTGTTCCAGAAACCTCAGGGATAACCGCAGGGTATGGTCCATAGGAAGTAAGCTCGGCCACTCTCACCTGCATGGTAGTGCCTAGTATACTCTCGATTGTGATCCATTGTCCGGGTTGAAGTTCACCCCTGTCATAATGGATGGCCGCCCTTGCGCTCACCCCGGAACCGGTAGCCGAACGGTCAAGTTCCCCGGCAGCGAAGATACAGACATTGCGGCTGTGATGACCGGGGTCATGTGCTTTCCCGGTAAAAATGGTGCCATATAAAAACCCCAGGTCCTCCTCGAAGGGATGTGTGATCTCATGATGATCAGCAACGGCCTTTTTGATCATGCTACCCATACTGATGAGTTGGTTGGCATGAGGGGTATCCAGAGAAAGTTGCAGATCATCCGCTTCAACAAAGGCATAGAAGGCACCCCCGTATGCAAGGTCAAACCGGATGGAGCTAGCGTTAATTTTGATCTCGCCCTGCCTGTGTGAAACAAATGATGGCACATTCCTGAATATGACCCTTTCCACCACACCCTGTTTCCGGTAAGCAGTGGAAATGATGCGGCCAGGGGGTGCATCTATCTGGAGGGTCACCTTCTCTCCTTCACGCTTGACTATGTCCATCTCGAGTACCATTTTGGTAAGTGCGATGATGGCATGTCCGCACATGGTGCTGTATCCTTCATTATGCAGGAAAAAAACGCCAAAATCCCCATCAGGGCTCACAGGTTCGGTCAATATAGCCCCGTACATATCAGCATGTCCCCTGGGCTCCCACATGGTGCCGGTCCGGATATGATCAAAATGCTCCCGGAAATACCTTCGTTTCTCAAGGATGGTTTTTCCTTTTATCTCCGGAAGTCCATTCGTCAGTACCCTCAGGGGTTCCCCGCCTGTATGCATTTCGATGGATTCGACCTTTGAACCATGTCCATGTACCCAATTCATATTGTTATCCGTATTAAACATCGGCTTACGATATATCTATCTCAACGCCTGCCCCCTGGGTTCTTGCCAGTTCGTAAATTTTTTCAGCAACAAGTAGATCAAACAAGGCCATACCTACTGATTTAAAGAAATTTGTACTCTGTCGGGAAGGTTTTATAGACTGATTGATCAGTTTGCCCAGTGTAAATATTTTCTCTTCACTTATCAAACCTGCCTTAACAGGATAAATGAGATCACCTGATTCCTGACTGGCTTGCCGTGAATCCACATAAACCCTGTCAATCAGGTGAAATAAGTCCTCGGGGATTTCACGCATGCCTGGTTTGAAAGAACCAATTCCTACAATTGTTTTTCCCCTGAGCACCTCTTTGTCTGACGGCAGGACCGGATGTGATGAAGTTGTTGCCGTGATAATGACATCTGAGGCATTGACAATTTCTTCATTCGAGGAAGAGACGATCAATTCAGCATCAAGTAGTGGAGCCAGTTTAGATACCAGCTTTTCAGCCCTGCTCCTGTCCAGGTCCGATATATAGATCCGTTCGAATGACCGGACCTGTTTGGCCATGACAGCCTGGTAAAAAGCCTGGATGCCCGCGCCAATGATCCCAAGGGAATGGACGCCTGGATCGGCAAGGTGCCGGATACCCACAGCGGAGACAGCTCCCGTCCTTAAGCCTGTCAGGACAGATGCATCCATCATGGCAAGCGGTTTCCCGGATATGGGATCATTCAATAGCATGACCCCCTGAATGACTGCCTGGTCCCTGCTGAGGTTTCCGGGAAAAACAGTGATCAGTTTGGTTCCGAATGCTGATTTGATAAACGATGGCATCAACAGCAGCATATTGCCATCATGTTCAGCATGCATCCTCGCTGGCATGATAAAATCATCCCCTTCATACAGGACCATGGCATTCTCCACGGCTTCTATTACCTCCAATGGACTTATAATATCTTTGAGCAGATCTCCTTTCAGGATTAACATTCCTTTGCACTTTAAAAATTGATGTGAAAATTAATGATTTTTTTTACCTTTATATCGGCTAAAGACAAGTATTAATGAGAATTAAGTAGCACCCCTACAGTTTACAGCCAGCCGCTATCCTGGTTGGAACCATCCAAATTATTGAGCTAAATGAACTGTGCAAATTATTTGCACCCTTTGCTATTTTAACTTTCACATTATTTTTTATCCAGTCCAATGAATCAACTTGTCTCAAATAACAATTCAAAGTTTAATCTGAAGAGACTCTGGAGTGATATACTCGAAGCCATATCCGGCTCCGATCAGGATTTCACTAAGGGAAATATGGGCCGGGCCATACTCCTTCTCGCCATTCCCATGGTGCTGGAGATGGTAATGGAATCAATATTTGCCGTTGTTGACATCTTTTTTGTCTCCAAACTTGGTCCAGCTGCAGTTGCCACTGTTGGCATCACCGAGTCCATGATGACCATAGTATATGCCATTGCTATGGGATTGGCGGTGGGTACAACAGCACTTGTGTCGAGAAGGACCGGTGAAAAGGACCCTGACGGGGTTTCGGTCACAGCATTTCAAGCCATCGCTACGGGTCTTCTGGTTTCACTGCTGATTGCCATACCCGGTGCCAGTTTTGCCTCCAGGCTACTGACCCTTATGGGGGCTGAAGATGAAATGGTCAGGGAAGGATTTATGTATACAGCCATTATGCTGGGAGGTAACGGCATCATCATGTTGCTGTTTATCATCAATGCCGTATTCCGCAGTGCCGGGGATGCCGCCATATCCATGCGGGTATTGTGGATTGCCAACCTGATCAACATTATCCTGGATCCCCTCCTTATTCTGGGGATAGGCCCCTTCCCCGAACTGGGCATTAAGGGGGCAGCCATCGCCACAACTATCGGAAGAGGGATAGGCGTGGCCTATCAATTCTGGTTGCTTTTTAACGGACGTGGAAGGGTAAAACTGAAGGTCAGACATTTGCTTATCCAGGTAAAGGTATTGTGGCAGCTCATTCGCTTGTCCCTGGGAGGGATAGGTCAATCTCTGATAACTACCACAAGCTGGATAGGATTGGTCAGGATCATTGCAGAATTTGGCCAGGAAGCACTGGCAGGGTATACCATAGCCATCCGGGTGATTATTTTTACACTGCTTCCATCCTGGGGTTTCAGCAATGCTGCAGCAACCCTGGTTGGACAGAACCTGGGGGCCGGACAGCCGGAAAGGGCCCAGCGCTCTGTATGGCTTACTGCGAAAGTAAATATGATCTTTATGGGACTGGTCGCGATAATATTCATACTTGTCCCGGGTTTTTTTATCAGGATATTTATAGATGATCCCAACATCATTGCCAGTGGAGCTGTCTGTCTGAGGATTATTGCCTATGGTTATGTCTTCTATGCCATGGGAATGGTCATGGTACAGGCACTAAACGGCGCAGGGGATACAGGTACGCCAACCCTGATCAATTTTTTCTGTTTCTGGATGCTGGAGATCCCACTGGCCTATTTCATGGCTTTGCGTTGGGGTGTTGGTGAGAACGGGGTTTACTGGGCCATTATCATTGCTGAATCAGCCATGACCCTGATTGCCGCAGTTGCTTTTACTAGGGGTAAGTGGAAACTCCGGAAAGTCTGATCAAGGGAACAAGCCCTGAAATCATTCATCACGCAGGCTGGTAACCGGGTTGCGTGAAGCAGCCTTCCATGATTGGTAAGTAACTGTTAGCAGGCTGACAATTAAAAATGCCAGTCCCATCAGCAGCATGATCCACCATTTAACTTCAATACGGTAAACGAAGTTTTCAAGCCAGGAGTTGGCCAGGTAAAATGTGGCAGGGATACCTAAAAGAATGGCAAGCAGGACCATTACCAGGAAGTCCCTGTTCAACAGGATCAGGATGCTGCTGACCCTTGCGCCGTTCACCTTCCGTATTCCGATCTCACGGGTGCGAGCTCCGGCAAGGTAATGCATCAATCCCACCAGTCCCAGGCATGCAATGATCATGGTAAAGATGGAGATGAGCCCGAGTATCCTTCCCTGAACCATCTCACGCTGGTATATCCCTTCATACAGGTCATCAACCAAGTCATACTGGAATGGAAAATCGGGGTACATATCATCCCATTCCTGGTTGACAAAATCAATGGCTTCCCTGAAATTCTCACTATCTATTTTGATCAGGAAACACCAGAACCATATATGCTTTTGGAACATGACCATAGGTTTTATTGTCTGGGTCATGGTATAGTAGGAAAAATCTTCCGTGACCCCTTCGATGGATCCCCCTTTAAAAAGTTCCGGTATGCCGAAGATAAGTTCAAAAGGGTTTCCAATGGCCTGATCTGGTGAATCAAATCCAAGCATTTCAAGGGCTGCTTCGTTGATAATGAAATGTTCCCGAGTATCCATACCACCATAAGGAGGAAAATCCTTACCAGCGAGCAGTTTTATTTCGAAAAAATCAAGAAAATTATCATCCACCGGGTATACACCAATGAATTGTCCTTTCAATGATTCATCCATACCGTCCATCTCAAACTGCATGGCATCCATGAGCAGGTTGGAAGGCTCATCCATCGAGGCGCTGACATCCCTGACCAAAGGGTTCTCCAACAATACTTCCTTGAAAAGTGTGTATTTGTCCAGTGCGGGCCGAGGAAGGTTCTTCATGACAATCAGGTCCTTTTGCCCGCTCCCAATACCGGTTGTCAGCATATACTGCAATTGCATGTTGATAAAAAGGGTCATGAGTATAAGCACCACAGAAGCCGAAAATTGAATAATTATCAAAACTTTCCGGCCGGCCGTCCTCTTTCCTTTTTCAAGTATACTGTACCCTGTCTGGTAGAATATCCGGCCACTCAAATAGTGGAGTCTTTCCCTGATTCCCAGCATCAAAACAGGGAATATCCCAATGAAAACACCCAGGGAGGAAAGCAACACTACTAAACCTATGATTTGTAACCACACAATAGGCTTATTGACCTGGAGGGAATAGCCGAAATAATGATTGAACCATGGAACAGTCAGGATGATGATCAGGAGACCGGCCACAGCAGAAAAAAGATACACCATAACCGTTTCCCATCCAATGAACCTTGCAATGTCCCTGATACGTGCCCCATTCACCCGGTTCAGGAAAATGAACCTCATTTTCCCATTGATCATCGCTAGCTGCAGGTTGGCATTGTTGATGAATACAATGACCAGGAAAATTAGCCCCACAGCAGCAAATACATAAACATACATTGTTTTATTGTTCTGTTCAATTTCCCTGTCCTTGTCAGAATGTAAGTGGATATCCTCTACAGCCTGGAGATGTGGAGTAAGTTCTGCAATATTCTCTTCCTCCATGTATTGTCCCAGGAAATCCGGGAACTTTTCAAGCATTTCATCCGGATCCGTCCCATTGGTGAGCTCAAAATAAACAAAAGCCCATCCCTTGTCTTCGTCTGAATAGTCTACAGGGGACAGCATATCAATTTTGTAATGGGCATTGACCGGGGGATCTTCCATTACCCCTGTAATGGTAAAGTCATGGTAGGTGGTATCAAATTGGTGGGCTGCTTCCAGGACCTTGCCTCTGGGGTCCTCATCTCCAAAATAGATCTTCGCCAGGCTTTCTGATAATACCATGCTCCGGGGCTCCTGCAGCACATGAGCAGGATTTCCCTGCAGCAGTTTTTGTCCGAAAACATCGAAATAAATACTGTCGGCCAGATAGAATTGCTGGCTCAAGAACTTCCTCTCCCCCACCTTAATCCTGGAATTCCGCATGGATTGCAGTCTTACCATTGATTCAATTTCCGGAAAGTATTCGGGCATATCCTCTGTCCATGCCTGCCATGTCCGGGCAAAATGGGAATGGTGGTCACCCCGCTGGAATTCCACAGAAAACCGGTACAAGTTATCACCCGCTGGATGAAAATTATCATAGCTTGTTTCCAGGTTAATCCATATCAGAATATAGAAAACACTGGTGAAAGCGATCACCAGTCCCGCGATATTGATCAGATGATAAAACAGGTTGCGCCTGAAACTACGGAAGGTATACCTGAGGATTAAGGCAATCATGCCACTAATTTAACAATCCTGTGCTGTATAATCATCAAGCTTTTTTTACTTCCTCCCTTAAAGATTGTAAATTTATGTTAATGAAATTTAAAACAGGATTGGTGATGAAAGTCACCGCTTGCCCTCTCGACCGTCCCCTTTAATCCCCTATTTTTACCCCTTTCCAGATGAGATTTCATGGATCGTCCCACTACCAACGATAAATCTAATCCCTGTGCTGATCTGCAACGGGCCAAAAAAAGGCTCGACAGCATATTTGATGCTGCCCCCGTAGGCATTGGCCTGGTCCAGGACCGGGTGATCAGGGAAGTAAATTCATTCTTTTGTCATTTGCTCGGATATACAGCGGATGAACTGATCGGCCAGAATACCCGTATGTTATTTACAAGCGATGAGGAATATGAAAGAATAGGTAAAATTAAATATGAAGCCATCTCCCAGCACGGGAAAGGGAGCCTGGAAACCCAGCTGGTCAGGAATGATGGAAAAATACTCGATATCCTCTTGAGCTCTGTCCCGATGGACCCCTCTAATCTTTCTTCCGGAGTGACATTCACTGCTATGGACATCACAGGCCAGAAGTGGACCGAAAAGGCTCTGGTAGATAGCGAGCAGCGCTCCAGGAACCTGATTGAAACCTCCCCCATGGGAATATTCATTTACCAGGTGAATGAGGCCGGGGAACTAGTGCTTATCGAAGCTAATCCTGCTACCGGGCCCATCCTGGGACTTGAAACGAGAAACTTTATAGGACAACGCCATAAGGATATTTTCCCTAATGTAATTGGCACTGAACTCCCTGAGAGGTTTAAAAATGCGGCAGTCAGAGGAGAAACCTGGAGTACTACTGACCTGTATTACAATGATGAGCAAATAGCCGGTGCATATGATATCGTTGCATTCCAGGTTGCACCCGGACAGGTGGCTGTTATGTTTTCTGATATCACGACGCGAAAGCAGACTGAGCAGAAATTGAAGGAAAGTGATAAGAAGCACCGGACGATTTTTCAGAATATACAGGATGTGTATTTCGAAATGGCCCCTGATACGACCATTTTAGAAGTAAGTCCCTCAGTATCTAAGATATCCCAATACGAACGTAAAGACCTGGTCGGCAAATCTATAGACCATCTTGTAGTGGATGAAAAAATCAAGAATACCTTCTTAAAACTGTTATTTGAAAATGGTGAACTGAATGATTTTGATATTCCGCTGAAGGACAAGGATGACAGGTTGATATATTGTTCGGTCAGCATTAAAATTGAGACTGGATCAGATGGAGCTCCCATCAAGGCTATCGGTTCGCTTCGGGATATTACAGAAAGAAAGTTGGCAAGGGAGCATATTTCAAAGTTGGAGAGAGCAGTGGAGCAGAGCCCATCCTCCATCGTTATCACGGACCTTGACGGCAATATTGAATATGTAAATCCCAGGTTCACAGAAATTACAGGATATACCAGGGAAGAAGCCCTCGGCCAGAATCCAAGAGTCATGAAATCTGGTGCTCATGATGAAGAATTTTACAAGAATCTGTGGGATGCTATACGTACTGGTAATGAATGGCGTGGGGAATTTCTCAACCGACGGAAGGATGGAACTACTTTCTGGGAAATGGCATCCATTTCTCCCGTGAGGAATGAACTGGAGCAGATCACCCATTACATAGCCATAAAGGAGGACATAACAGAGAGGAAAAACATAGAACAACAATTACTGGAAGCCAAGGAGAAGGCCGAAGAATCTGACCGGCTGAAATCAGCATTTCTTGCCAATATGTCACATGAGATCC
>CAZXOJ010000103.1:0-13152 GCA_964642325.1 uncultured Bacteroides sp.
TAGTTTTTTCCTTGTCCTCCTTGGAGATAAGCCTGTCAACCTGCGACCTGAAACAGGACATCCTGATAAAATTTGTTTCATGACCATAATTAACCATCCTTGCAAAACGTGAATCGGTGAATTGATAATCTTCGCTTTTGTAAAAATCGGTCAGGACTATCCCGTAGTCCCGACCAAGAAACTCCTTGTATTCGCAGAGGTAATACTTCGGAAACTCCATCTTGCCCTTTCTGACACTTAGTTTGATATCCCAGAATCCTTCATGGGCCAGTTTTCTTTCAATGTCCTGGTCGATCAGCTTGATTTCTAGATCTTTGAACTTCTTTCCGACTAAAACAGGTTCTAACAGAAGGT
The DNA here is from genome assembly GCA_964642325.1 of uncultured Bacteroides sp. Classification (GTDB taxonomy): domain Bacteria; phylum Bacteroidota; class Bacteroidia; order Bacteroidales; family SM23-62; genus SM23-62. The sequence continues at coordinate 355 of CAZXOJ010000103.1, forward strand.
CATTGTAGTCCTGAAGTTTGCTGATGGATACGCTATTCTGAAAAAGGTCCAGCCTGGAAGCATCAACCCTGCCCAGGTGATCAACCAGGGGACTGATCACCTTAAGAGTCTCTTCATAGGACGGGGGTTTAAAATATTCATGATGGTATTCATAATTATCTCCCGGATAGTAAATTTTCATATGCTTTGGATTTATTGAGTTGATATCCTGTTTTCATACCAGCTGGTACTTGTTTTTGTGCTTCTTCAGAATGGAACTGCTGTACTGTGCGATTTTACTTGCAGCCAGATAAGGATTCTCCAGTTCAATGGCGGAGAGTGAGATGAATTCATCAATCACCTTGCTTAGTCCTCCATCCACAGCTGTATCAAGTCCCACAAGTGTATAATGCAATTGTCCTTTCCGCTTATCCTTAAAATTTGAGACCACATTCACAATTTCCTGATCCGCAGCCAGGCCGGTCCCGAAGGAAGTACACCAGCCAGTATCCGTGATATGGATCATGTAAATATTATGTCCCCTGGCAACAGACTCTGCTTGCTGGAGGCAATATGAAATACTAAGAGCGTCCCGTTGTCCACCCCCGCCCATCTGTGGGACACTCGCCACTGCACGTATGGCCTCCTTCTGGGACATGGAAACGGTTTTCCTGGGATGATAGATCCATTCCATTTTTGCACCGTATCGCCCCTGTGAGATCGGTCCATCATTATAGATACCTGCCATAACCTGGATCTGTGATTTCATGGTTGACTCAAGCCAGGCGGCAGTCAACAGGCGCAACATTTTAAACTTCTTGCTATTCATCGATCCTGATCCGTCACAGATCAGTAACATAAGTGATTGGCCAGCTCTTTGTAACTTTTGCTCAATAATGAACCTCTTAAATATGGCATTCGTGAATTCATAGTAGGGTAATCTGCCAGCGTCTATGCAACCGGATGATCGTATCCGTTCAGTGACGAGTATCTCTTCAGCGTTCGGATAAAGATCCGACATGATCTTATCAGTAAGAGGTTTTGCTTCCGTCCTCAACTTTTCAACTTCAGGCAGATTGTAGGATAATTCAAGCGCTTTGTCGTAAATCTGGCCTGTTACGCAACCTGCCTCCCCCATATCAACTTCAACCTCGTTTCCCTCCATACTGGTGCCCTGGATGGAAGCAGCAGAGAACGGGCTGCTCAGAAGTTCATTTAAAAGTATATCAGAGCGTGTATCCTCGTTGGTTCTTTGACCAGAAGCACTGTTGATGGTCTGAGCGATGCTGCTCAATTGAGACATCATTTCCTTCAAATGGTCAGGCAGGTCATCGCTTGATACTGGCTTTTTCATGTCCATGGGGAGGGGGTTGTTTTTCAAATCCATGGTAATCAGGTCCTCCAATCTCGAGGGAGGCTCTAACAGGGGAGGTGATTTCTTATCAAATCCAGGGAATTCTTCATCCGGTGAATGAGGTAGCCCACCGCAGGTCCGGGGAAAAGACCTGGCCTGGTTGCGCCCCTGGGCTGTAGAACCTTCAGGATCTTCTATAGGTGGTAGATAACGGGATATTCTCCTGGCAAGTCTTTTGATCCATCTTAGGCCAATCTCATAATATCCTTCCGGGATCGACTCCTTCAACTCTTCATAAAATGGTATGGAAATGGTACGGATATCACTCAGAACATCTTTTGTAAGATCATGAAGCTCCAATTGATTGAAATCAGGCAAGAGGTCTCCCAAAATGATTGTTCCCCTGGCGATTTCCGGAAAGTGATGAAACTCAAGATTATCGTTCGCTGCAAGGAAGAACCGGTAAGCTTCAATGACCTGCTTTATATCCGACTCCATCAATTCTTCATATGCAAGTCGCTCACTAACTGCCTGTTGTATGATATTCAACATCTTCTTAAAAAACTCCGGGTCCACCCCTTCATGCAAATTGATCCTGGCAATATCATCCCCAAAATTGTAGATGCTGATGTCAGCATCATTAAGCAGGCTTTTATATTGAACCCAGGCCGTATGACCTATGGCAGCAAGTATCCCAGCCGGATAATCCGTATAACAGATGGACAACTGGGCTTTGACCTTTTTGGGGGAATCTGCATCGTAGGTTGAGGATAACATGGCATGTATGGTTTTGATAGCCCCTTCAACGTAATCATAAAAGGTCCTCAGCGCAGGGATCCTGGCGTAATAATCGATAGAACTTTTGAAGGCATTCCCCAGTCGCCCAGAGCGCCAGAGTCTTTTGCTATTCCTCCTGTATCCATAATACATTGTATGTGTGCCAGCAGTGTTCATAATTGGTTTGGATTTATGTCAATTTTAGAAAACATCGTCAATGGCGGAAAACTTATCAGTGGTGATAGTGTGGGTGTAAAAAACGGTCTGTATGCTGGTATCAACCAATTTCAGATCTTCTGTTGCAGCATTACCGAGCATTGAATTGGTAACTGCCAGATTGACACCGATACCGGGCAGGTTCTTGATCAACTCGTAGCATGTCAGATAACCCTTAGGATTTGGCTCTGAAACGGATACCAGGTTACCCTCTGCCTTATACTGCCTGATCACCTGTCCCAGATTAATAATATTCTTAATGAGTTCAACATCAGGAGTTTTGTCAAGGGTATCGTAAACAAGGTCATGCATGATATGCACCTGGTTTTCCTCAGGGAAATGAGGAATGCTCAGGTTAATATCAAACCGTCGCTTGAGGGCTTCGTCAAAAGTTACCAGAGTGTAGGTTGCATCACCGGCAGCCTGGTAATTGGAGTCGGCAATAAAACAAACATTGTCTGTTGGAATTTTCTGGTTATCAAGCGCTTTTACATGCGGTTTCCCGACGATATTAAGAAGTCCACCCTGGATGCTTGCTGAGTGTACGCGGCCCATTTCCATAAAATACACAATGGGATAATGGTCTTTCTTCGTCACTTGGGCGTCCTTAAGTGCATCTATGATCGCTGATGGTACATCAACTGTATCCCTGTTCTTGATCATGGTACGCTCATGACATTCCCCTGGCGTGTCGAACTTGACCATTTCGATCTCGTAAAGCAGGGGTGGTTTATACTCAATCCCCGAGTATTCACATAAGAGCCTGAAATTTTCCGGCACTTCAGTAATGGCCTCGATAAAAGAACTTTTACCCGCCCCTGTTGGTCCTGACAGGTGTATCGATTTCTGTTGGCAAATCCCAAAGATCATAATATCCAATGCATACTTATATTTATAATGTGCATGGTTCCCATCCGCTGGGATCAGTTTGATCAAATCATAGGGCATGGCCGCCCTGTATTCCTCTTTATCTCTGATGTCATAAATTTTTGTCTTCATAGTTCATTTATTTTAAAAGTTGATAATCAGTTCATTACTGGAACCTAACAATACTTTCATGGGTTTTGATATAGATGAGTTGTAGCTGGATTCAAAATCAACCGGCAGGGCATGATCTACCAATTCTTCAACCTCATCATATATCCGGCTGGCACCCAATGTATTATCGACCATCGAAAATGACTCTAACAAGCCACTCCCGGTTCCGGGATTGATGGATACTTCCCTGGGAGCCAGACCCAGGTTCTCCAAGCAGGTCAGGAGTTTGGTTTTTATAGCCATTTCAATGATCCCTTCCTTCTCAGTGATAGTAAAGGGACGGAAGAGGATGGGGGCCCCAATGCGCCGGGCAAAAGCACCACTAAACATCTTCTTGATCTCCTTCTCTGTCCTTGATACAATCTCCCCGTATTGAAGCTCCGAATTGAAACCCAGTCCCTTGAGCACCTGTGAATCCATCCCGCCCGGAAGGTTAATAGTAAATATGATAATGATATTTACAGCGGATACGACTTCCCCGATGGCTGTGTGTATAACCCCCTCCTGAAGGATATCAAGAAAAGTGTCTGCATAAAAACCCCTCACCTCGGGAGGTGCGTGATCCAGGTCAGCAATCTCAAGTACGCAACCCGGGCTGGCTTTCGCAACCACCTCCAGCTTCCCCGGCAGGTAAGACTGTACATAGCCCCGGCCGCTTCCAAGCAACATACTTTTGGCCTCATGCAGGGATGTTGAAGAAGCGGCAGAGATGGATACAATCGGGATCTGCAGGTAGTCCGCCAGGCATTTACTGAGCTCTGATTTTCCAACTCCAGGAATACCCTGGAAGAGCAGTTGCAGAGGTTTCCCGGTTGAGCTGAACCTGATCATACGCTGCAGTCGCTTAATGGTCAACTCGATCGCATTTTCCTGTCCCACGAGCCTGCTGCGTATATATTTCATTATATCACCCCTGATCAGTGCATTATAGAGCAGATCTTGCAGATCAGGATTTCTCCGCTGTTTATTCACCGTTTTTATTCCCCTGAAGCTTTCTTTATGAGACCTGAGAAAGCCAAGGAACTCCCATGGATCAGTCTCCTCATCACTCAGCAGGGCAGATATTAACGGAACTACCTGTCCGGCCTCGGCATACCTGAGCCTGTTATTTCGGATAATATCATCGAGGATATTTTCAATCTCTGTAAGACGCGGCTGCTCTATAGGACCATGGTATTTTAACTCACGATAAAGGGCAAATGACATAACCGCATCCCAACCAATTTCCTCCTCCTTTATCCTGACAATAGCGGGCAGCAGGGGGTCCGGTTGTTTGCCCTGCCCACTTCCCAGCACCGAACTATGTTCACTCTGGCTACCTGAAAAAAGCAGGGCCCTTCGCTCCATAGTCAAGAGTGACATCAGTGCATCCATCTCTTCTGGACGGTCATAAGGACTAGATCCAAAGCTTAATGCACTGGACTGTACACAAACATAGCCCGGAGCCTTGGCTAACACTTCAAGCATGTTCTTTATGGGCAACATGGCATCCTTATATTTCCCCAGAGAGTTTACTCTCCTGTTTGTTAATTCTCTGGCAATTGCCGCCAGAACAAAATCACTATAAAGAATTGTATCACAGCAGATGGCTACAGATATTCCTGCATCCAGCATATCTACGATCTTCCTGGCCATGCGACCTACTGTTTCCCCGGTTTCATTTTCCAGGGGGAGGACGGGAGACAAAAAAGACTTGACCTGTTCATATTGCCTTGTAAGATCAGCAGAACTGTTGCCAAGTGATTCCCTGATAAAGCGGCTAAAGAGTTTTATCTGCTCAATGGTGGTATTGATCATTGCAATCCTTGTGGGACCGAGAGCTTCCATTCCAATACGCATTTCCACCGCAACAATATCATTCTCCGTCACCAATGCGGGTACTTTATCGCCCAGCAGTGTGAGCTCCTTAAGCAGCGCTTTCAGAAGCACAACCGTCTTATCATCTATACGTGCCAGTCCCATTTCAACCAGCAACCTGTCCTCACCTGACAGCCTGGCATTCACGCTGATGATCTCTGTATAATGTTCTTTATCAAGTACGGTCCCGGAGAATCCCTTCCTGTCTCCACTGAAATTCAGCGGGAAAGCAATATGAGTACTTAAAAAATTCTTGACCTGACTTATCGTAGTCAACAATTTCAATTCAGCTTCTTTACCGTGGATGTCTTTTACCTTGCTTAATGTCATTGCGATGATTTTTAAGTGGAACCGTCCGCAATGATAGATTTCTTAATCCAGATTGTTTTGGGGAGTGAGAAGTCGTAACTGGGGATAAACTCCCGGGGATTGCACAAAGCAGACTTATTGGCAATTTCTCTATCGGCTGAACAGAGGAACTGAAGGATAATACAAGTGTTCCCCAATAAAAATTTATTCCCCCAAACTGCCAGGCAACAATGGGCAATTTTTTTGAAAAATATTTTCTGCCTGTTTTGCGATGGGTTTAAAAATGGTCCAGGAGACTATTCTTCGTACATGAAGTAGATGAAAAAAAGCAAACCTTTACTAAAATCCAAATGATATGAAATTAATGAAACCCCGCCGATATTGAGACAGTATCCGTACAGAAAGACGTTTCAGAGGCTTCCGGTTATGGCTGGAAGGCTTCTTCCAATGTAATCAATGTTACCGCCACTTGGGATTAACAATATTCCAGCTTACTGATTAGTAATTATACCATTAAATCTGTGGCGCCCTATGCAATAGATATAGCCTCCTGCTATCTTTAAGCAGACTGAATAAAAGGAATGTAATCAGCTGAAATACAGCGCATATGAAATAACTATAAATATAGTCAGGGATTCCTGAGAAAAATTTACTGACCGGGTGAAAATTGTCCACAAAATCCAGTTTCGTATCAGGGAAAATTCGTACCTTTGTGATACGTAGCACCACTTCTCCCCCCAGCAGTTTCCGAGTTTCTTAGGCAAACTGATGGTTTTAACCTAAATTTTTAATCTATGAAAAGATTTGCGCCTTTAAGGTTGCTTCTTTTCAATTTATTATTCTCACGTTAACCAAACTAATAATTATTTGCGTATGGGAATTAATTGAGCGTTTTTCTTAAAAATATTAAGCTGAGATGCACTGAGTACTGCCGTGTAAAATTACTTCGAACTCAATACTCCTGCAAGGAATTTCAGGTGGTTATTTTCATCTTCCACGATGAAGCATAAGTAGAAATGTCATTTATTAGCTCCGGATTATGCTAACACGATATATCGCATCGCCCAATATAGTGAAGGACGGCAGAATAAACTGGAATGGAGATCCCAGCAAAATTGATCCCGCACAACACACCATTAAAGAGTTTTTACATTACCAGAAACACAAAAACGAGAACCCTGCACCAGGCATTATGGACTTTTGCAATCTCGGGGATAAGCCATTGATGTTTTTCAGTTCATGGTTAGACACGAAAGGAATCGTAGTATTCAACATAAGTGAGAAGCAAAGGCAACGAATGCTTCCGGGATGGGAGGCAAAAAAGAAAAGTACTATACAGCCTCTCCCTTGTGAATCCATTATAAACCTTGGAAAATTTTACCAATACAGTAAAAATCAAACGTTCTGTTTGATAGCCAAAGTTTTGTTTGAGATTCTTTTTAGAAAGTTCATCTGGGACGAAATATCAAGCCAGATACCTGAATCACAGTCAGATCTTTATCTTACCTGTCTCGAATCAAGCGAATTGGCTGATTATCTGGAGGTCAAAAAGAACCAGGATGCTGTGAAAAAGTATATCAAAGAAGCATTCAGAGCATGCAAGATAAAAACGGTGGACAATCAACCCTCTGATGATCCTGACCTTGTTGCATACTATAGAAGCCTGAACCCACGGGACGGCTCAGCCAAGATGATCCTGATGGCCTTTGATGAGGTTGTTGATTCCCTTAGCTGGATTGGTAATCTGCCCGATAAGAAGGCAAATGCAAAGAACATGCTAAAGAATGGGACAGGGATCATTTCTGGCAATAACCCATTTCCGGGTGTCAGGAAAAATGAGAACAGATCGTACATCCCAGTATTGCAGGAACTTACTTATGAAAATAAAATTAACCGGGCCCTGGATATTCTCTACAATGATCTTGCTGCAATCAAAAATTCGCCTCTTGGCGAAGCATTCAGACAGTATGTTATTTTGATTTCCTCAGACTATAAGGAGCTGGCGAGATTAAACAAACTGAACAAGATAAAGGATAAAACCTTTCTCAAGGAACGTCATAATATCCGTACCAGGCTGTTGAAATTAATTGCAAGGATCCAAAATAGTGAAATACTTGACCAGCTTGAAAGAAACAGTAGGTCGAGTAAGCCCAGCAATCTGGATCCTAGGACAGTCGACAGGATCATGGCACTAAAAGAAAATATGGCACAGCACAACTGGACCCACCTCAGTTGCATTATTATCGATGTGGATGACTTTACCATCATCTCTGAAAAATATCCAGAGAATGTTGCCCCCAGGGTATTGTCAACAATAGAGAGATATTTTGATAGCATTTTATCCAATAACAGAACAGAAAAATTCACCAAAGGATATAACTATGTCTATGATAATATCGGCCGGGATAAATATATCATTCTTGTAACCCTGACAAAGGATACTGCCTGGTCCCTGGCGAATAAACTGTGCAAAACCATTGCTGAGATTGATTGGACTTCCCTGGCAAAAGGATTGAGGGTTACCTGTAGTGGTGGCGTTGATGAATGGCATGTCAATGCTGAAGATTTTAAAGAATGCGTTGTCAGGGCAACTGCAGGTCTTGACAAAGCCAAGTTCACCCGTAAAAATAGTGTCCAAAAAGGAGTGGAATTACCTAACAGACACCTAAGGATGCAGAAAATTAAAATAGCCATTCTCAGCTTTCTGTTTTCTGTTAAACTTATCATATCATTCATATCATTTCATTTCACACCTGATGTTATTTTCCCCTAAAAAAACCTCCCAACAATGAAAACAATAATGCTCTTTTTAGCCCTTACTATCTCACTGCTTACCCCTATAACAGGTCAAACTAACACACAGGTCATTCTTGAAGATTGGACAGATATCGTAACCGCAAATGATTTAGGATTCTCTGATTTTGCAGGTAATAGCGGCCTATTGGAAAGATATGGCACCAATACAGTTGAAGGTACTGATCTCAAATTCAATTGGAACTTTAATACTGAGTTCGAGGCCTATACCGGGCGCTTCTTCTCCTTGTTTGGCCTCACTGAGAACCTTGTTACATTTGATGGAACGGACATTGATACCATTGTTTGGAACGATTACTATCTCAATCTGGATAACATTGAAGGGGATCACATCATTTCTCCTTACGGCTCAAAGCAGGTAGAAAGCATTTGGATGACCCTCGATAATGTCCTTGCCGAATCAGTAAAAATCAAACTTGAATTAAGTGATATAAGGGACAATAAGTGTTATCAATATTTTACTCTTAATCCGGGTGAAAACACGGTTTCCTGGGATTTTCGTAATGATAAAACCGGTACCATCGATTATTCAAAATGCAAGCTTTTCTCGTTTATTATTGAGAGGCGTCATTTAGCAAACAATGTTTCCAATCCAGCAGTGGGAGAGTTGAAGTTTCATCAGATCGGTTTTGAGACGGATCAGTCTTACCTGGTACCCTCAGATAATACCCAATTATTGGATCTAATCCAATTCCGGGCATTTCAATATTTCATTGATTATGTTGGCAGGAGGCCTGACAATCTGGGCTTTGTCCAGGATAGGGCTACTTTCCCTGATTTATATTCTGTTGGGGGCCAGGGATTCACCTTCGCAGCATGGATAATCGGGATTAATAATGGCTGGATATCTGAGACATGGGTGAAGGAGCGTGTTTTATCCATTTTGAATGAACTGGGTGATACTACAAATTATGGTCCTGATGGGACAGGTAAAATTGGCCATAGAGGATTCTTCTACCATTTCCTGGGACCGGATGGCAGAAGGAAAGTAAACTTTGACTGGCCTGAGACCTCTGTGGATGAGTCCAAAAATACTGTTGAACTTAGTTTTATTGACACTGGACTTCTTCTATGGGGTATCTATGCCCTTCAATCATTTTTCGCTGATGACTTTGAAATTGACAGTCTCTGTCAGCAGGTAATCAATAATGTCGACTGGGGGTTTTTACTTGATGAAACCAGGCAACAATTCTATCTAGGCTGGAAACCCGAACCAGATAGTTTGTATTCAATACCTGCCAACAGTGGAGGGTACTATTCAAGCAAGACAGATGGGGGCAAATTGCTGGCTGACTGGTATAGCGATGAATATTTATTATGCATCCTGGCGGCACTAGGGAGTGAAAAGCATCCAGTCAGCATTAATACCTGGGATAGTTTGATCTATGAGGAAAACAGCAGTAATACTATAATAAGTTATCCCGGCTCTCTGTTCACATACCAGTTCCTTTCCCTGTTCTATCCAACACATCTCTCAAAAATTGCCAATGTAGATTGGTTTGCTAATAGTTCCGGAGCCATCAACCAGACTGCTGAATTTTGCAGCGCAAATATAAGCGGGCACAAATCCTATGAGGAGGGCTATTCCGGATTATCGGCATGTGAGGGACCATCAGACTTGTATCATGCATATGGTGCAACTCCTGTGGCAAAAGGTGGTGGTGAGGACGATGGTACAATATCAGTATATCCAATCGTCAGTTCTCTTATATTTCCAGATCATAAAGACATGGCCATGAACCAATTGTGGAGTATTTATAATGCAGGATATTTTCATAAACGATCAGGTATGCCGGATGCATTTCATCTTGATGTTTCAGAAGTAAGTGAATTGTCTGAAACAGTTCTCCGTGATACGGGGGTATGGCTGAACAGACCAAATTTTGCCATTGATGCTGGTCCAATGGTTATTGCCCTTCAGAATATGAAAGACAGCCTGATCTGGAAACTCATACTAGAGAATCCCAATGTTCAAAAGGCCATTGAAATGGCAAACTCTTATCCTCAGCTCGAAGTATCTGATTCAACCCTTGTATATGGCATTATAGCTACAGGAGAAACAGAATCCAGGAATATTACATTGGTAAACAAGGGGGAAAGAGAACTGGTCATCTCGTCCATGACAATAGAGAATCCGCAGTTCAAAATCCAAAATGATATAAACTTTCCAGTACCCTTAAAAAAGGATGAAGTTCTCATTCTGGATGTTGTATATACTTCAACAGGAATGAAAGATACTGCTATGCTGTTAATTGGATCCAATGACCATGAAAAACAAGAAATATCAATCCACCTTTTCGCCGGATCGTATGTGATGCCAGAAATTTCTGCTGTCACCCTGAAGCATGTTTTTTGTAATGGGGATTCAACTGGTTCAATGATCATCTCAGCCGACAGCCAGAATCTATACTACTCCATTGATAGCGGGGCCACCTGGGAAAGCAGCAACGCATTTATCAATCTGCTGGCAGGTGACTATTATGTGCTCATCAAAGATACAAATGAAGTTACTTCCTCCTGGAGTATGAATCCTATCCGCATAAGTGAGCCAGCCAGCATTGAACTCAAAATAACCAGTCAGGATGCTAGCTGTTCGAATTGTTCAGATGGCACTATACAGGTTGGGGCTACTGGCGGTATTCCTCCTTATACCTACTCGCTGGATGATAGTGTATATGTCGAAGATTCAACATTCAGCAATCTAGCACAGAAAGAATATACAGTTTTTGTGCAGGACTCCAATGCTTGCAAGCTCTCTGAAAATGTAAATGTAAGCTCTCCAGTCGGCATTGAAGAATCAGGAGCTCGCTCCTTATTCATATATCCCAATCCGGTTGATGATTTCCTGACGATTCAGGGCTTGAGAAACCAGAAAAGTGCATCACAGGTGAACCTACTCAATATATCAGGCAAAGTATTGCATGTTACTGAATATAAGAATACTGACAGAGTGCAAATAAATGTATCAGGTTTGCAGCCAGGAGTGTATTTTATTAAAATACTTGAGGGAGAGAATATTTACCTGTCCAGGTTTATAAAGAAATAATAAAATGCATTGTAGTATTTTTCACTGAGACGAGACGATGGAGAAATTAATGCGGAAAATAATGGACTTCATTGAAGATCTTTTTATCGAGGATTTCGATGAAGATGTAAAGGAAGTAGTCTCCGAAGGTGTGAAGAAAGAAACAAAGGATCACCAGAGAACAGAACAAACTTCCCGGCTTATCAATCCCCTGGTGATTATCGAATTGGCATTGTCCACTTTGATCACGATACCACTGTTCAGTGCCCTGCCAATGTCTGGTTCAAAACTCTTCGATACTGAAAACAACCTGTACTTTGAGCACCTTATTATATTGGTAGTGATTGCGGTGTGCATCTTTTTTCTTTTCCAGGTCTTAAGGAAATACATGTATGCTGCAGTGCTGGTCCTTTTATTGGCATACGCTATTAATCAGAAAGAAATGCAGCCTTCCGAAACTTTCCTAACCAACGTTGTCCAGGACTATAAAACTGCCTCGCGAACAGTTATTGAGGCGGATATCTCCTTTCTATCCCTTGAGAAGGTAAAAAGGCAGCATAGTCAGCACAAATACCTTAAACAAATACTAAAATCAGAGATTAGTTCCAAGTCCAGGAATTTTGCCATAAATGCCTCAGTTAAATCTTTCAACAGTAAGGACTACTATGAACAATATGGGAATGTTGTAAGGTATCTTTCCCTGTTTAAATTTATCACTGAAAATTTCAATTATGTCAATGACCCGGTCAATAGTGAGTACTATACAACGGCTGAAGAAACCATTGATAATGGCTGCTCTGGTGATTGTGACGACAGGGCTGTCCTCATTTACGTATCCGTCAAAGCCATTGGAGGCCGTGCCAGGTTAATCCGGTTATCCGGACATATGTACCCCGAAGTTATGGTAGGAAGCAGTACTAACTTTGAGTTTACCATAATACCACTTCTCGATAGCCTCTACAAAAAAGAGTATGCAATAGATTATTTTCATCATGTTGATAATCATGACAATGTGTGGCTTTCCTTCGATTTCGGTGAATTTCCTGGTGCGTATCATCATTATTCGGATATTGAAGAAATAATGTACTAATTTTAAGGATACAAATGAATATGACAATAAGGACTCTTTCCACAATATGCCTGGTCCTGCTGATGCTTGTATTACCTGCCTGTACAAGTAAGCAAAAACCAAAAACCGGTGAACAGATATCTGCTGAGGAAATGGCCGGCAGCAGGCCCAATATCATTTTCATCATGGCCGATGACCTGGGGTATGGTGACCTGGGATGCTATGGGCAGGAGAAAATCAAATCCCCGAATATTGACCAGCTGGCAGCAGACGGATTACGTTTTACCCAAACCTATGCAGGGTGCACCGTTTGTGCCCCATCGCGAAGTGTGTTAATGACCGGCCAGCATACCGGCCATA
>CAZXOJ010000104.1:0-13078 GCA_964642325.1 uncultured Bacteroides sp.
TCGCCCTTACAGAATGGTAATTTACTTTCCAGGAGTGAGACATATGTGTCCAGACCGGTTCACCTTCCCTGGTCAAGAGGGGATACCACTCACCTGCTTTCTGGTTAATCACTTTTTCGAATACAAAACGGTGCACATTGGTGTAGGCATCCCAGTATTTTTTATCTCCTGATATCAAGTATGCATCAAGGCTGCCAATCATCACTTCTGCCTGCTGCCAGAATTCTTTCTCCATGTCATATACACCACCGGCATGCGGACCTTCAACATATACGCCACCATAGGTTTTATCAATGCCGTTATTGATGGTGTGATCATATATCCGGATAAGCAGATCCTGGTATTTACCAGGTCCAGTTCCAAGGATCTCTGAAGCATGATTCAGGAGCCAGGCAAATTCGGCATTATGGCCATAACAGGTATTATCAGTCGGATTGCTTTTCTCTCCCTCTCCTGTATACCTGTCCCACCCCCAAATAATATCAAATTTAATCTGGGGTGCAACCTGCCAGCCGGGAGTAAATTGTGGAATGCCCGTTTTGAATTCAGGGTGCATCATCCGGTTCAGCAGAATTTCAATATCCTCCAGCAATTTTCTGCGGTGAACCTCCTTTTTACTACACTCGTAGAGGGTCGTAAAAGCTTCCATGAGATGCATGTGCACATCAAGGGTCTTTCGGTCGCCCCCCTGGCTGCCAGGGCCCGCCAGGGTCCAGTCCCGATCGAACATCTCAAAATAACCCCCATTATAAGTATCGCTACAGTGCTTTTGTACCAGGTCAAAGGTCTTTTCAGCATATTCAATTCCGAGAGGATCCCCTGTGGCGAGGGTATATTCACTCAGGCAATAAATGGCAAAACTATGGCCGTATATGATCTTCTTATCTATGCTAACATTTCCTGAGCGGTCCATCATCCAGAAAAACCCGCCGAATTTCTTATCCCACATTTTATCGATCATGAACCTGATCCCATGTTCAGCCATCGAAGCAAATTTTCCCTCACCATACCCTGCCCTGTGCGCTGAAGAAAGGGTGAATACAGATCTGGACTGCGCAATCAGTGATTTTTCATCCTCCCCGGTGTCTAGCCCCTCTTTATCAAAATGTGTGATATAGCCTCCATTCTTGTAATCCATCATACGGGTCGTCCAGAAAGGTAAAAGTTCATTTACCAGGTGGTTCTCCGCTTCCTTCAGATAAATATTGATTTCTTCTTTTTGCATCGACATGTTTTCTTTTTTTTACGTCAGAACTTCAGAAAATCATCCATATGCACCGGAAGGTTTGATTTGGATGATTCGTATACAGCCAGTACGATGGCCAATGATTTCAGACTGTCCTTCCCTGATACCGGGGGTTCCAGGCCTTTGTCAATGGCATCGGCAATGGCTTCAAACTGGAATTTATGAGGATCTGGCGAAAAACCGGCCAGGGGACTGGAAGCACCGGAGGCGGTACCTTTTTTTTCCTGTTCTGGCTGGTCCGAACCTGCAATGAGTATGTTAACATCGTCACCATCGAGTGTAATGGTACCCTTTTTACCATGTAATTCTAAACATCTGGCTTGTGCCGGCTGTATGGATGTTGAGCCCTGGATAACACCAAAAGCACCGGATTTAAACTTTATGGCTGCCACTGCATTATCCTCCCCTTCCAGCCTTTCATGTGTAAGGGTGCCCGTATTTCCGTATATGCTTTCCACATCACCCATAAACCACTGTAAAAGGTCGATGGTATGAATGGCCTGATTGATCAGTACACCGCCACCATCCAGGGTAAGAGTCCCCCGCCATGCACCGCTGTCATAGTAATCCTGTCCCCTAAACCATTTGATACGGGCATCACCCATAAACAATTTACCGATTACCTGTTCATCAAGATTCTTTTTTAGGGCCTGGATCTCAGGCACGAACCTGCTCTGATAGATAACTGCCAGGGCCACGCTATTTTCCTCACAAACCCGGATCAAACGTTTGGCCCTGTCGAGGGTGACTTCAATTGGTTTTTCAATGATCACATGTTTGCCCGCCTTTGCAGCCAGCTCACCATAATCCAGGTGATTACCGCTCGGGGTGCAAACAGAAACAGCATCCAGTTCCGGATCGGAAATAAACCTGTCCCAATCACTGTACCACCTGACATTATGTTTATCTCCAAGGCTCCTGGCATTTTTTTCAGAGCGGCTGTAAACAGAAAATAATTCCAATTTTTCAGACTCCTGCAAGGCCTGTGCATGAATACCAGCTATGGTACCAATGCCGATAATCCCAATTTTTAATCCTGATTCTTTCTGCATCATAGAAAATTATTTAATTTCGAGAACATTCTATACCTGGCCGAAGGATAATTGATATTTTGAGAATAGCTGAATTGCTGCCGAAAAAACCTTCCAAACCAAGGGGTATTAAGTTGTTGCATTTAAATATATAAACAAATCATTGGATTTATTTTGAAATAACTAACTAATTCACAGAAATACCAATATGAAAACTGAATTATCGAAACCTGTATCCAAAGAAAGATTACACTCACTGGATGTTCTTCGCGGATTTGACATGTTCTGGATAATAGGCGGGGGTGCCCTGATCGGGGCTCTTGCCAAATTTACAGACTGGAGCTGGCTTAATGTCCTGGCAGAACAAACTCACCATGCTGCATGGAATGGCTTTCGTGCGTGGGATCTCATTTTCCCATTGTTTATGTTTATTTCAGGAGTTGCTATTCCCTTCGCCATCACCTCAAAACTTGAAAAAGGTGTCGCAAGGCCTGAATTATTTAAAAAGGTTTTTCGCCGTATGATCCTCCTGGTTGTTTTCGGAATAGTTTATAACGGTGTTTTACAAAAAGGTTTCCCCGATATGCGTGCTGCCAGTGTCCTTGCCCAGATCGGGATTTCGTATTTCTTCGCTTCGCTGATTGTGATATACACATCTTCTGTGAAACCACGTATTTTCTGGCTGATCGGTATTTTAGGAGGCATAGCCATATTACAATTGCTGATTCCTGTCCCCGGATTCGGAGCCGGCGTAATAAGCCCTGAAGGAAGCATCAATGCCTGGATTGATCAGCACTTTCTTCCCGGCAAATTGATTTATGGGACCTATGACCCAGAAGGTATTCTGTGCATTATTTCTGCAACATCAGTAACCTTAATGGGATCGCTTGCTGGAAATATTCTAAGAAATAAAAATGCTTCACCTCATAGGAAGGCTGGAATCCTGGTCCTTTCAGGTTTGGGCCTGGTCTTGCTGGCCTTGGCACTGTCACCTGTCTATCCTATTATTAAAAAAATCTGGACCGTTCCTTTTAACCTGTTAACCTCAGGTTTAAGCCTTCTTTTGCTTTCCATTTTCTATTTTATTATGGATGTAAAAGGATGGAGGAAAGGAACTTTCTTTTTCAGGGTTATCGGATTAAATTCAATCACCATCTATCTCGGAGGAAGGATCATTGATTTTTACTATACATCAGAATTCCTGCTGGGTTGGCTTGCCAAACCTGCGGGCGAATTTGGCCCAGTTGTAATCATAACCGGGATGATCATTGCTGAATGGCTGTTCCTATATTATCTTTACAAAAACAAGATCTTTCTGAGGGTCTGATACCAGTAGTAAGCCTATGATTACATCCATATTACTTTTCACAAATATAATGATCAACACCCTGTATTGTGCAGATCCAGTACAGGATCATATTCCGGATGAGCGTACAAGACACTTTCCAAAGCAGCAAATCAAAGCTGAAGAAATGCCGGCCAGGCATAACCTTTGGGTTTTTATTCTTGCAGGACAATCCAATATGGCCGGTCGTGGCCTTGTTGAGCCCACTGACACACTTTCGGATCCACGAATACTGACTCTTGGAAAAAACAACACATGGATCCACGCCAAAGAACCACTGCATTTTTATGAACCTGACCTGACAGGATTGGATTGCGGCCTTTCATTTGGCAAGGAACTGGTAAAATATGTTCCGGATTCAGTCAGTATTGCAGTGATACCCTGTGCCGTTGGAGGCAGCTCAATGAATCAATGGCTGGGTGATTCGGTTCATAGATCAGTTCAATTACTGAGCAATCTCAGGAACAGGGTTGATTTTGTAAAACAATATGGCACGGTCAAAGGCATACTCTGGCACCAGGGGGAGAGTGATGCATCCGGCAAATTGATTCCGGCGTACAATCAGAAATTAAATAAATTGATTCCCGTTTTCAGGCAAATCGTAGGCCAAAATGACTTGCCGATACTCATCGGTGAACTTGCTGCTTTCGCCGTCCCAGAAAAGCAGGACAGATGGGATTCCCTTAATCAAATCATCCATAAAGTTGCAGGCAACGATGATAATACATATGTCATTGGGACAGAGGATCTGGACACCAAAGGTGATGACGTACATTTCGACTCGGAAGGCCAACGCCTCATGGGCTGGCGTTTTGCCAGGATGTTTGCAGGATATTATGTTGACGGCCGATACATTTATAAGCGAAAGACTACCGGAATTATTTGTACAGTAGAAAAACACCTGCTTTTACCTACACCGACCCCTAACACGGCGACCACCTCCACCATACAGTACATTGGTGAGGGCTTGAAACGCCGTGAGCGCAGGGCCAATATTTCCTCCAGCGATTGGACGGATACGCATCGAAAGCGATATTCTGATGATAATGGCCGAACCTGGTCACCCTGGCAAATCATTTATGACAAAGCCCCGGAGCAAAACGGATTCGTCCAGAGTGGGGGACCGACACAGGATGGCAGTGGGCCATTTGATCCCATTTCCGGGATGCTGGTCAAACCCGTGTTCCAGAGGGTTATCAGGGGAGACCCACGTGAAGCAATGAGTGCTGTCTGGTCAGGAGACAGGAGGTTTTCCGATCATGGTTTTTACCAGCTTTCTTCTGACAATGGAGAGACCTGGGACCAGGGACACCTGTTAAAATACGAATCAGGACCTGACTTTGACCCGGAAAATTGGGGTAATCCTGATTTCTTTCGCAGCAATGAGATGTATATAGGCGACATCTGCGTGCATTCAAATGGGACTGTAATAATAGCCGCCACTGTTCCTGTTCCTTACCGGGACGAGGAAGACGAAAAGGCTCCCATAATCTTTCCCAACACTTACAGGGAGGGCTGTGTAGCCGGAGCCATAAGTTTTGTAGGAAAATGGGATCCTGTGCTTCAAGATTACAACTGGCATACCTCCAATAGTATTTTCCTTCCCAGGAAGGTCTCCACACGGGGATTGGTCGAACTGGAACTCAGTGAACTCAAAGACGGAAGGCTCCTGCTCATCATGCGAGGTTCTAATGCAGGAATGGATCCCATGGAATGTCCGGGACGAAAATGGATCAGTGTTAGCAAAAACGGAGGCCTAACCTGGAGTAAAATAACAGATCTACGCTATGATACGGGTGAACAATTTTACTCGCCGGCCACCTTTGCCAGAACCATCCGGTCCAAAGCCACCGGTAAACTGTATTGCTTTTTGAATATTAACAGATATCCCCCGCTTGGAAATGGCCCCAGATATCCCCTCCAGGTAGCAGAAATTGATGAAGAAAATGTAAGCCTCAAAAAAGAAACGGTAACCATTATTGATGATTGTATTCCGGAACTTGATTCCGCCAATTTGCAACTATCCAATTTTGGCCTGCTGGAAGATCGCGAAAACCATCAGGTAGAACTCACTCTGACCCGTATTGGTGAACGGGGCGGCAGAAAAAAAGTCTGGGATGCTGATACCTATCGTTATATCTTAAGGTTCTTTAATGAGCAGAAATAATGGAATACAAAGGAAGATATAAAATCTTTGACCCTGCGCAGATCGTTACCTACCCGGTAAGGGAGCGGTCAAATAAAGTAAAACTTGATGACCTGCTTGACCCGGAGAGAATAGTTGAAACCTCCTTTGAAGTTCCGCAGGATGTTCAGGATAAAATTGCTCTCCTTGCCCGAGAGATCATTGCTGCCAGGGAGAAAGACAGACCAGTGTCTTTCTTTACGGGAGCCCATCTGATAAAAAACGGGCTTGGCAGATTGCTGGGTGATCTTGTCAGGCGGGATATGTTCACCATTATCTCAGGCAATGGTGCAACCTCGATACATGATTTTGAACTGGGACTAATCGGAGAGACAAGTGAATATGTACCTCAAGCACTCGAGCGGGGCCAGTTCGGTATGGCCTTCGAATTCAACTACCTTAATGCTGCCCTCATGCTTGGAAACCAATACAGGCTGGGCTATGGTGAGGCAATCGGCAAAATGATAAAAGACGTGAATTTCAGAAAAGAGGCGGCAAATATTATTGGACAGGAACCTGCATCTATAGACTTCATGTATCCGGACCTAAGTGTGCAGGCTGTTTGTTATGAGAACGAGGTACCCTTCACTGTGCATGCTGGAGTTGGGACCGATGTTATTGATCAGCATAAATATTTTGATGGCCAGGCCAAGGGGGGATGTTCAGGACGGGATTTTCTCATCTATACCAATGAAATTTCCAGGCTGACAGAGGGAGGAGTGATATTGAACGTGGGCAGTGCTGTAACTGGACCCGAAGTATTCCTGAAAGCAGCATCGATGGCTGGAAATATTGGGCAGGTCCCGGATGAGATTATTACGGCAAATTTTGATCTTAGGCCATTTCATCCTGATAATTTCACGGATGAGAACAGGGCGGCCTATTATTACCGTGACCAGAAAAGCATAGTAAGTCGTGTTCCGCAGGCCTATGGGGGGAAAGGCTATTATATTGAAGGTAATCTGAAACAGACAATCCCTTTGTTGTACAAAGAATTAATAAGATGCAAATAGACCAGATCAGAGATATTCAGGAAAAAATTAACAATATAAACATTGCAGTTTATGGAGATTTTTGTTTGGATGCCTACTGGCTGATGGACCCTGATGGTTCAGAGGTATCTGTTGAAACCGGCTTGCCTGCTGAAGCCGTAGCCAGGCATGTATACTCCCCGGGTGGAGCAGGTAATATCGTCGCTAACCTGGCTGCATTAAAACCAGCTGCTATCAAAGTCGTTGGTGTTATCGGGGATGATATTCATGGCCGTGAACTTACGTCCCAGCTCCAGATGCTGGGTGCAGATACTGGCTCCCTGATTATCCAGCATGCAGATTTTGATACTTATACCTACACCAAAAAAATTTATAGTGAAAAAGAAGATCCGCGTATAGACTTTGGTTTGAAAAACAAGAGGACCCGAGAAACGGATGCGGAACTGCTGAAAAATCTCTCTACAGCCCTCGAAACCTGTGATGCACTTATATTCAACCAACAGGTTACAGGCAGTATCACCAATGAGGATTTTATTGAAGAATGCAACCGCTTATTTGAGCGTTTCAATAACAAAATTGTAGTACTCGATTCAAGACATTTTAATGCAAGGTTCAAGAATGTGTACCTAAAAACCAATGAAATTGAGATTGCAGCACTTAGCGGAACGGATGTAAACCCGCAGGATTATGTCTCAACTCCGGATATTATAAAATTCGGATCCAATGTTTATGAACAATACAAAAAGCCTGTTTTTATTACCTGTGGAGCCCGTGGCATGGTTTGCATAGATGCTGCAGGAATTATTGAGATCCCAGGAATTCAGCTGCTTAAAAAACTTGATACGGTAGGTGCAGGTGATACGGTGATCAGTGCCCTAACATTATGTCTGGCGGCCGGCATACCTCCAGCCGATGCTGGAGCTTTTGCAAACCTTGCAGCTGCTGTGACCGTGCAGAAATTGTTTACCACCGGGACTGCTTCGGTTGAAGAGATCATTGAATTAAACAAAGATGTTGATTATAACTATCAGCCCGAACTGGCACAAGACCTGCGCCAGGCGGAATACCTGCCTGAATCGGATATCGAGCTCTGTTACAGCGATGTAGTGACAAAGATAGGGAATATCAAACACGCCTTGTTTGACCATGACGGTACCATCAGTACTTTAAGGCAGGGTTGGGAAGCGATCATGGAACCTGTTATGATCAGGGCAATCCTTGGAAGTCAATACAAGACTGCCAAGAATCAGATGTTCGAAGAGGTTCGAAGCCGGGTACTCGAATTTATCGACATGTCGACCGGGATACAGACCATACTGCAGATGGATGCCCTGGTTGGTATGGTTGATGAATTCAACATTGTTCCAAAAGAAGAAATCCTGGATAAGTTTGCCTATAAAACGATGTATATTAAAGCCCTTACTGAGGTGGTTTCCGAAAAGCTCAAAAAACTTGGAAAGGGGCAACTGAACCTGGATGATTTCACCATGAAAGGATCCGTAGGCTTTCTCAAGGAGCTGAAAGCAAAAGGTGTAAAACTTTACCTGGCCAGCGGCACAGATAAACAGGATGTTATTAATGAAGCTCAGTTGCTGGGATATGCGGGCCTTTTTGATGGAGGCATATATGGTTCTGAAAACGACATTAAAAAATATTCGAAAAAGATGATCATTAACAAGATCATTAAGGAAAATAATCTCAGCGGGAATGAGCTGGTCGTATTCGGGGACGGGCCAGTCGAGATCAAGGAATGTATAAAATCGGGAGGGATAGGCGTTGGAATAGCAAGTGATGAAATAAGAAGGTTTGGCCTGAATGAGGAAAAGCGCTCACGGCTGATCAGGTCCGGGGCCCGGATTATCATCCCCGACTTTTCAGAAACAGACAGGCTGCTCGAATTGCTAATGAATAAATGAACAATTTGGAGTGAACATGGATTCAAAAATACACAGAGGCCAATACTACCTGGGCTATGACATCGGGGGCACTAAGTGCAGTATCGTATTGGGGGACAAGGACTTTAACGTGCATGAGAAAATCATCTTTGCAACCGAGACCCAGAGAGGCCACCAGGAGATAATTAATGAGTTTAAAGAACATTCATACAATCTGTTCGGGAAGTATGATAAAGGCAATCTCGTCAAAATTGGGATCAGTTGTGGAGGACCGCTTGATTCGAAAGAAGGGATCATATATTCTCCGCCCAATCTGCCAGGATGGGATTCCGTGCCGATTGTTGACATCTTTATAAAGGAATTTGATGTGCCTGTTGAGGTCCAGAACGATGCCAATGCCTGTGCCCTGGCCGAGTGGATGATGGGAGCAGGTCAGGGTACAAAAAATATGATCTTTCTTACTTTCGGCACAGGAATGGGTGCAGGTCTGATATTGAACGGGAAATTATATACCGGGACCAATGACCTGGGAGGTGAAGTAGGCCATATCAGAATGGCAGATGACGGCCCTGTTGGATTTGGCAAGGCAGGTTCATTTGAAGGTTTTTGCAGTGGAGGAGGGATTGCCCGACTGGCCGGGAGCCTGATAAACAAGAAACTCCAGGCAGGGGAAAGGGTGGATTTTTGCCCTTCACCAGATCAAATCAAGGATGTAACAGCCAGGGATGTCTTTCAGGCTGCCATTACTGGCGACCCTGTGGCAGTAGAAATTGTTCATATTTCAGCTGATTACCTGGGACAGGGCCTGGCCATTTTAATCGATATACTGAATCCTGAATGCATAGTCATCGGCAGTATCTATACCAGGAATGAAGAACTGCTTAAACCCCTTATTGAAAAGGTATTAGAACGTGAAGCCATACCTGCAGCCAATAAGGTTTGTAAAATCGTTCCAGCAGTGCTTGGTGATAATATTGGAGATTACGCTGCATTATCTGTTGCCTTAAACAAATAAAATAATACCTGTGAAAAAAGAAGATATATTGGATGAATTGATCCGCCGCTACCCTGCCCTGGATTCCTGTAAAGGGGAAATTTGGGAGGCCTGCCAGGCAGTAATCCATTGTTACTCAAATCAGGGAAAGCTGTTATTATGCGGGAATGGAGGCAGTTGTGCAGATGCGGACCATATTGTAGGAGAGCTTATGAAGAGCTTTGAAAGGAAACGTTCCATTGATAAAACCCTTGAAGACAGCCTGAAATCAGTATCCGGAGAAAGGGGGGCATTCATTGCTGACAGACTGCAAGGCGCCCTGCCCGCCATATCCCTGAATGCACATTCAGCCCTGTATTCAGCTATATCCAATGACATGGACGCCAATCTTGTGTTTGCCCAGCAAGTTGCCGGCTATGGGCAAAAGAATGATGTATTAATCGCCATGAGTACTTCAGGCAATTCTCAAAACATAGTTGACGCTGCTATTACTGCTAAGGCAAAAGGGCTGAAAGTAATAGGTTTGACCGGACAAAACGGAGGCAAAATGAAACCGTACTGTGATATTGCCATTTGCGTCCCCTCTCTCAGTACTCCTGAGATACAGGAATATCATCAGCCCATCTATCACAGCATCTGTAGAATCGTAGAAAACAGCTTTTACCAATAAGCGTGTTAATCCACGGCCTCCACCTTATCAAGCCCGTGCTTTTTGGCATATTCCTTGGCCTGGTGGATAAATGCCTGCAGACGGAGTTCAATGGCGGTATCTTCCTGTCCATCATAGGGTATACTCAGGTATGGAAGGTCACCATGGTCCTTTTTAAACTGTCTTGATACAGCAGATACCACTGTCCCAGGCATGCAGGTGAAGGGCAGGATATTCACAATGCCGGAGATTCCTGTTTGTGCCAGGAGCACTGAACTTCCCAGGTTGAGCGCCGGGTCCCCGTCATAGTGCTTGTGAATATAAGCACCACAGGAATTGAGCATCTCGTTTACGGAAAAATCCCTTGATTCATTAATCATTCCATGGACAGCCTTGTATAATTGCCTGGCCGAAACCTCCTGTGCATATGATTGGATCTTTGATTTCATAATCCCTTTGTAATCACCTTTCCACTTACTGTCCCTTGTCCAACGTATTGTAGAATAGGCAACCCATTCAGAGAATGGAGCGATAAATGTTTCTGCCCCGAATTTTTCCAGCCTTGGCACAAGAAATCCACTGCAGAATGCATTGTCCCGCATAAAGATCTCACCCATAACGGCGATCACAGGTTTTCTTTCCCCGTTGGAAAGCGGTACATTGAGGAATTTTTTCCCGGCCTCATGTAATGTTTTCGCCAGGTCTCCGGCCCCGTTCTCGATGGACCTGATTACTGCCTGGAGGGATTCCTGGTAGACTTTCTCAATGGAACCCTCTACTGCTTCATAAGGTTTTCGTTCCTGTTTGAGCTTCCGCAAAATATCAATTGCAACAAATCCTTTCCATGCCCTGAACCTCAATTTACTCCCGTTTTCACCGCCCATATCCTCGTAGGAGGTATCATTGGAAGGGGAGATGATCTTTACATCTTCAAAACCTATCCGGTTGAAAAGAACCCGTTGCAGACGGTTGTATTGTCCGAACCTGCAGGGCCCATTATGGTCAGGCATAAAGAAGCTGATCTTCGAAGGGTCTGTACCCGGTTCCTGCAGCTTTTTAAGGAAGCTGCCGGTAGTGCAGATCATTGGGAAACATTCCCTGGCCGAAGTATATTTCCTTCCCAGCTCCAGGTCCTCCTTGTTCTGCATGGGCAAAACCTCGGAAGCTAGTCCCACACTCCTGGCTGCTGCTGATATGCCATGGGCTGCATCGGACATATAGGGAAAGTAAAGCACCCTGTCCTTACCTGGGGACGGGTCCATGATTCCTGGTCTGAGTACCTGGTCTTTCAGCCTGTCAGCCATCCTTGAACCGCGCAGGCTGTCCAGAAATGCCTCATAACGCGTAATCATACCTGCATCGGCACTGTGCTCATCAATCTCTAATTCCATAAATGGCTTGCCAGCCATCTCCTCATGCACGAAATGAGAAAGGAAGGAATCCGGTCCGCACCTAAAATTGCCCATATAGATGGCGTGCAGACGGGGATCTTTTGCTACCAGTCTCGCGGCAGCCAGGATCTTCTGGCCGTTTGGCCAGTACATTTTGTTATAATCTTTAGTGATACCTTCCTTCTCAAGGGGCAGAAAATCGAGGGGGATGGGAAGGACATCGAGGTTGATCAGCTTCTCAATCATACGCAGGTTCAGGGATGGGTCACCTGTATTGTATGGCCTGCCGAGTATGACCAGGCATTCCTTATCTTCCGGCAGGTTTGACAATACTTCAACCCCAAGAGACCTTACCTTGTCTTCCATGGCCTGCTGTGCTTCCTGAGCAAGCTCGACTGCCTTAACTACTTTTCCCTTTGAGATCTTGAATTTTTCCCTCATGAAATCTGATAATTCCTTGTTCAGCACCTTGCCAAAATACCTGAAATTCAGCGTGGGCACCAGGAGTTTTTCCTTTTGGTCTTCTTCCAATGCCGGTTTCACCATGAATGGATAGGTCTGTATCCATGGACAATTATAATTGCTTGTCGGATTATCTTCCTCTTTCTGGGTATTGATGATAAAGGGGGCAAAAATGTAATCCACCTCTTTCTGGTAAAGGTCATCAATATGCCCATGTATGAGCTCAACGGGGAAACAGGTTTCAGCGACGATCATCTCGAGGGATTTCTTGATCAGTGTATTATCCGATTCACTGGAAATGACAACCCTGAACCCGAGATTCTCGAAAAATGTTCTCCAGAATGGGAAAAACTGGTAAAACACCATGAGCGCCCTGGGGATACCAATGGTTTGTTTCCCATGGTCCCTTTCAGCATCTTCAGCTTGTTCGTATCCCACCGTGAGGAGGTCCACCTTTTGCTGGAAATAGTCTGGAATTCCCTTCCCTTTCCCTTTCCTTTCTTCAAGTTCATATTTCTCACACCGACCACCGTAGTAAAGGGCTTTGGATTCTCCTTCTATCTGTATCCGCCGTATTTCGCATTCATTGCTGCATTCCTTACAGGTAAACCGCTTCACCTTATATGGTGTCTTTGAAATATCGAATCCCTTGAACTTTGTCTCTGTTCCCTTCTCAATGATATAATCGCGGGCAAGCATGGCGGCTCCTATGGCGCCGGTCACATCGAAATGGGGCGGGACATGTATCTTCTTCCCGGTGATCTTTTCAAAGGCTGCAACGACGGCCTTGTTATTGGTAACCCCTCCCTGAAATAAAATATGGTTGCCTACACGTTTTTTCCTGACTACTTTAAGGATATAATTCTTGACGATGGAGTATGCCAGTCC
>CAZXOJ010000105.1:0-13040 GCA_964642325.1 uncultured Bacteroides sp.
CTTTTTTCAGGAATATAAAAATCAGGAGGCTGGACTGATAAATCCTAACCTAATAAAAACATGTTATGAAGAACAAACTGACAATTTTGGTAATTGCTATTCTTCTACTTGGAAGTTGTGGCACAAAACAAAAAAAGGAAGTTGGCGACCTGGAATCATCCCTGAAAAAAGGAGTGGTTCTCGTTGATTACCGTGAAAAACAAAAGGTGGATATATACATCGATGGAGATCTTTTTACCTCGTACATCTATCCGTCTGATCTTGAAAAACCGGTTCTCTTTCCTATCCGGACTGCATCGGGGACCCTGATCACCAGGGGATACCCGCTTGATCCAAGGGAGAGAGAAAATGTCGACCATCCACACCACACTGGACTGTGGTTCAATTTTGGTGATGTGAACGGTTATGACTTCTGGGGTAATTCATCAGCCATACCGGAAGATAGGAAAGAACATTATGGACGGGTATTGCACAGGGGTGTAAAACGTGCAGAGAGCCGTGACGATGGGGGTGTCCTTGAAATTGCCGCCGACTGGCAGATACCTGCTGAAGGAGAAAGATGGCATACCGTCCTGCAGGAGCAGACCATATTCGAATTCAGTGGTGATGAAGATACCCGATTCATTGACAGGATTACCCGGCTGACCGCCCAGGAAGATCAGGTTGTTTTTGGCGATACAAAAGAAGGAATGTTTGCAGTAAGGCTGGACAGGGCATTCATGTTTCCCTATGAAGAGCCGCAGCGATTTACTGATGAAAATGGAAATCCTCGTGCTGAGAAGATCATGGACAATGAGGGAATGAATGGACAATATTTGAACAGTGAAGGGGTTGAGGGTAAGGCAGTATGGGGTAAGCGGGCTGTTTGGACTGCCCTTTCATCCAATATCGGGGATGAAGATATTACCATCGCCATATTTGACCATCCAGATAATATTAACCATCCTACATACTGGCATGCGAGGGGTTATGGATTATTCTCCGTAAACAACCTGGGTGCAGCTGCGTTTGATAAAAACGTTGAACCCTCAAGGTTAGAACTTTCCCCAGGTGAATCTATCGTTTTCAAACACAGGGTCTACATTACATCATGGTATCATGCAACGGAAGAGCAGCTGAATGCACAATTTAATGATTTCAGCCAGTTATATTGACCCTGTTGCCTGATTGACTGCTTTTTATGGCAGCCTCGATCACCTTTACAACCAGATTGGCCTGGGCAGCCTTGACTTCCAGATCTGCTTTTCCGGTAAGAGCCTGGTAAATGTTTTCATAATAGGCGAGGTAATTGCCTGGAAGGGTTTTATAGGGACCATTGTGTGCCCCGATTTCCGTATTTAACCGGCCCCATTCCTCCTGGGCTTCTCTACCCCAGGCCTGGCCACCCGGCAATTCACCTTTTTTCAGGGCTTCTTCCTGTGGATCGATCCCATGTTTCAGAAAGGATCCTTCAGTTCCATGCAGTAGATAACGTGGTCCAGGTTCCCTTACCAGGTAACTTGCCTTAATCGTGACTTTCACTTCAGGGTACCCGAGCCAAAGTGTGAATGCATCATCGATCTTTCCACCTGTCCGCTGTATCCTGATATCAGCATTGATGTGTTCGGGTTTGCCAAACAGTACAAGGGCCTGGTCGATCAGATGAGAGCCGAGGTTGAACAGGGTCCCTGTCCCAGCTACTGGATCTTCCTTCCAGGTGTTCTGTTGAATGAAATTCCTGTACCGGTCGAAATGTGCTTCATACTCTACGAGGCGGCCCAGCAAACCTTTTTCAAGAATCTCCCTGACAGTCAGAAAATCACCGTCCCATCTGCGATTCTGGAAAACACTCAGCAGGCGCTTCTGATTTTTCGCGATGCTTATTAATTTATCACCTTCCTTGCTGTCCATTACAAATGGCTTCTCCAGGATCACATGCTTTCCAGCCTCCAGGGCTTCCCTGGCCATTTCAAAATGAAACCGGTCGGGTGTATTTACCACAACAAGCTCAATGCGCTCATCATTTAATAATTCATGATAATTCCTGATAATTTTTGCTTGCGGGTACCTCTCCCGGGAAAGGCTGCGCGTCCGCTCAAAGATGGAAATGATCTCAAATCCAGGATTTACAGATAAAAGAGGGGCATGAAAAACCTCTCCAGACATGCCATATGAAGCCAGGCCAACGCCAATTGTATTCATGGGAAGCAAATTTTCACGAAAATACAATTTACACCACTATTATATGTTAATTATGATAAGTATTTTTGTGCCTTATCCCTACAAGACCTGAAACTCGAAGATTCAGCATATTATTCAGAAGCTCATCTGTTGTATCATAATCATTTTGCAGCCATGGGTACACGGTTGGATATGATTTTTTACGGCCATTCAGTGGAGGAAGGGCACAGGCTTGCTAAATTTCTTTTAGCGGAAATCAGGCGGCTGGAACTACTGATGAGCAGGTACCAGGAGGACAGCCCGGTATGGATGGTCAATAAACTGGCCGGGAAAAAATCCCTATCCCTGGATCATGAATTATTCAAAATTTTGCAGACCTGTGAGGAATATCATGAGCGGACAGGAGGTTTGTTTGATATTTCTCTTGGTGCGGTGGTGGATCTTATCAAGAAGGGAAGTTATGATCCCACAACATTCAACAGGCTGTTGGAATCCTCAGGGATGAAACAGGTGATCCTGGATCCGGATAAATTGACCATCCGTTTTCGTAATGAGGCAGTACAGATTGATTTTGGAGGATTTGGAAAAGGATATGCACTCGAGCGTATCAGAAAGCTGCTCTTATCTCATGGAATATTAAATGCATTTATTAGTTTTGGGGAGAGTTCAGTACTGGCACTGGGTAATCATCCCCACGGAGCCGGATGGAAAGCAGGAGTTAACCACCAGATGATCAAAGGAGAAAGTTTATTTGTATTTGACCTGCAAGATGAGTCCTTATCCACCTCTGGCATAACTTCAGTTCATGGAGATAAGGGTAACATGGGACAGATACTGCATCCCGTCAGAGGTATCACAGACAAAAAATATCATCATATCAGTGTGAAATCATCATCGGCAACAGAGGCGGAGATTATTTCTACTGCCCTGATCGCTGCCGATGAGTCCGAACAGAAAGAAATACTGGCCCAATTCCAAGCCATAGAGGCAAAAGGGATCATTTATGACCGGGAAGGATCAGCCAGGATAAATAATTTAACATTTTGTAATATTAGCAATGGAAAAGATTCAATTTGACCGGAGGGAATTTCTCAGATCTTTCAGTATGCTGGCTGGAGCCTCTGTACTGGCGGCCAATCCCTGGATGCAATCACTGACTGCCCAGGATACAGGGAACAGGCAAAAGGTAAAACTGGCTGTGATCGGCGTTGGATCCAGGGGGAAATTATTGACACAGATCCTGCTCACCATACCATATGTAGAAATTGTAGCATATTGTGATAACTACCCTGTGCATTTAACAGAGGCCGGGAATCTGATCGGTCCGGCTGCAAGAGGCTTCTCTGATTACAAGGAATTGCTGGAAATGGATGAAATACAGGGCGTGGTCATCGCGGCCCCTCTGCATGAACATGCCAGGATAAGCATTGATGCAATGAATAAGGGTAAACATGTTTTCTGTGAAAAAGCCATGGCCATAACGAACGAAGAATGCCTTGCCATGATGCAGGTGCACAGGGATACAGGGAAGATCCTGCAAATAGGCCATCAGCGCTTATTCAGTGTGCGGTATCTGAAGGGCATAGAAATGATCCGGGAAGGTAAGCTTGGAAAGATTACCCAGATCAGGGCTTACTGGCACAGGAACGGTGACTGGAGAAGGCCAGTACCTTCTCCTGGACTGGAGAGAAAGATCAACTGGCGGATGTACAGGGAGTATAGCAGGGGACTGATGACAGAGCTGGGTACCCACCAGATACAGGTGGCCAACTGGGCGCTTGGTGAGGTTCCTGTGGAGGTGAGCGGATCCGGCAGTATCAACTACTGGAAGGATGGCAGGGAGGTTTTTGATAATGTTAACCTTGTCTACTACTATCCCTCCGGGACACACCTCATCTATGATTCATGTATAAGTAATATGAAATATGGTTGTGAAGAGCAGGTGATGGGTCCACTGGGTACCCTGGAAATGGAAACGGCCAGGCTTTTTTCAGAAAATCCTCCCCCTGCTCCGGGGATCCTCCAGCTGATCAACCAGATCGAGAAGAATATATTTGATACTGTTCCCATTGGGGGACCCAGCTGGGTCCCTGAAGATCCAAGCGAGGATAAGGGTACTTACATTACAAAGGCGTTAAAATCAGATGGTACCGATGTGCAAATGGAGGCTTATGCCAATGCAGTCAGGGAAAACAAGGCAATCCCAGGGAACGCCGAGCATGGATATTATGCAGGAGTGGCAACTTTGTTGGGGGACCAGGCCATGATGGAGCGCAGGGTGGTAAAATGGCCCGAAGAATTAATGTTAAGTTAAAAAACTAAATGCTAATGAAAGATATTACCATTTCCGGAAAACGGATCAGAACTGAGTTGAAATGGCTGATGGCTTGTTTTATCGCTGCCATTATTTTCAATATTTATTCCATCATTCGTTACAAGACTTCCTGGTCAGAGTTCTTTACTTCCCTTCACGTAGTGCTTATACTTAGCGTGGTCTTCTATGTATTGTTGTTGTTTTTCAGGGGACTTATCAGCCTGATCATGCGCTTTTCATCGAGAAGAAGAAAAACCTGATAGCCTGACCTCTGTCTATTCTCAGGAACCATTAATTCAAATAAGGATCATAAAATGATAAAGAGTTCAAATATTAGGGTAAGCCCTTTAGCCACGATTTGCGTGATTATCTTCAGCATAGCGATCGCCTGTACCACGGATAATTCAAAAAACCAGGAATCAAAACCAAGTAATATAATATTGATGATAGGAGATGGGATGGGTGTAACCCAGGTCTATGCGGGACTCACAGCCAATGGTGGTCACCTCAACCTGGAAAGTTGCACATATGTTGGTTTCCAGAAGACCTATTCCGCCAGCTCCTATACAACAGACTCTGGTGCCAGTGGCACAGCCCTGGCAACTGGCAGGAAAACCCGCAACGGGGCCATTGCAGTTGATACCAACGGACAGAAATTGCAAACCATCCTTGAAATGGCTGAAGAAGCAGGACTATCTACGGGACTTGTAGCTACCAGTACCATCACGCATGCTACCCCGGCTTCATTTGCGGCCCATAACCCCAACCGTGGCAAATATGAAGAAATCGCCATGGACATGGCAGGAGCCGGTCTGGAGGTAATCATCGGAGGTGGCAGGAACCATTTTAACAAGCGGGAGGATAATCTTGATCTTATTGAAAAGCTCAGGGCAGAAGGGTACCAGGTAACAGAGCGGATTGAACAGGTGGAAGCGGCTCATCAGGGACCTGTTGCCGTTTTTACTGATTCCCTTGCCATGCCCCCGGCATTAAAGGGCAGGGGGGATATTCTTCCAAGAGCCACCGAGTTGGCCATTGAGAGGCTTTCCTTAAACACCAAGGGTTTCTTCCTGATGGTGGAAGGATCTCAGATTGACTGGGCTGGTCATGACAACAACACGGAATACCTGGTATCAGAAATGATAGATTTTGACAAAGCCATTGGGAAGGCATTGGATTTTGCCAGGAAAAATCCCGAAACACTTGTTTTAGTTACTGCTGATCATGAGACCGGGGCAATGGCTATCGAAAAGGGGCATATGGAATCCGGTGCAGTTAGCGGCTTGTTTGGTTCGGAGGGGCATACAGGTGTCATGGTTCCGGTGTTTGCATATGGACCCGGAGCTGAAAGTTTTGCCGGGATATATGAAAATACTGATATCTTTGAGAAAATGGCCGGTTTACTCGGCCTGGATTAATATTCCTCAAATGTCTGCAGTAAAAAAAAAGAGATCATTTCCGTGGAGGCAGTTAATGGTCTTGTTGATATTGCTGCCAGGCTGCAAGTATACAGGGAAACCGAAAAATAATTCCACTCCTGGAAATACTCCAGGGCTGGTTCTCCATACTGAATACCTCGATCAAATAGTGCTTGAGAATTCCGGACTGATCTGGTACAGGGATAAATTATGGACCATTAATGATAGCGGGGGGGATCCCGTGTTGTTCTCTATCGATATGCAGACGGGCAAATGTATCCAGGCCATTTATATTGAGGGAGCGGTTAACCGGGACTGGGAAGAACTGGCCCAGGACGAAAAATTTATTTACATTTTTGATATCGGAAATAATCACGGACGCCGGGAAGAACTCAGCATCTATAAGGTATTAAAAGATTCCATACCCTTCGCCGGTAACGCAAGGATACAGCCTGAAATCATTCGATACCGTTATGGCGATAAGGAGGAAAGCGCCGGGCATTTCTCCAGGAGTCCATATGATTGCGAAGCTGCCTTTGCTATGAATGACAGTTTGTACCTTTTTACCAAGGACTGGGAAAATGGACAGACGGTACTTTACACCTGTTCTGCCAGTCCAGGTACATACACACTCTGGCCGGCTGCTATTTTTGAAGCAGATGGACTGGTGACAGGGGCAGACATCAGCCCGGCAGACAGCAGTCTGATCATTTTGCTAGGGTACAAGGATTATGTTCCCTTTGTCTGGGAAATACATGGTTTTAATTTCAAAAATTACACCATGGAGTCCTCAAAGCGATTTGACTTTCCGGAAAAATATGATCTGCAAACAGAAGGGATAGCGATACAGGGGGATGAGCGGATTTTTATTTCCTGTGAAATGTCGTCATGGCCGGCATCTGTTTATACCTTTAGCCTGGAGGATCAAATGCAGGAAATACCATAATTTTGGTATAATTTCTGTATTAGCCTTTGATATATTGTAATGCTGATGAGACTATTCCTGTTAATTGGACTGTTGTTATGCTTCGGATTGCTGTATGGGCAGCATGAGTACACAATCGATAATAAGCGTGCCATCAATCATTTTAAAACTTCGAGGCAGTATTATATGTTGCGGGATTATACAAGGGCGGAAACCTCTCTGCTAAAAGCCATTGTCCTGGAACCTGAGTTTATTGAGGCATGGCTCATGCTGGCACAGGTTTCTACTGATGCAGGTAAACTGGAAGAATCAGCAGACGCTTACATGCAGGCCATTGAACTGGATTCACTATTCTTTCCAAATGCCCTGTACTTTCTCGGGCTAAATGAGATGGAACTCGGCTGGTATAAATATGCACTTGATCATTTGCAAAGTTTCCTCGCAATAGATAACATCAAGGTGAGCCTGAAGGAATCTGCCCTTGAAAAAATAGTTTCCTGTGAATTCGCCATTCATGCCATGGAAAATCCTGTCCCATTTGAGCCGGTGAACCTGGGGCCTAATATTAATTCTGAAAATGACGAATACTGGCCCAGCCTTTCAGCCGATGAATCCATTATGGTTTTTACGATGTTACTTCCCATAGATGCCAGGAATCCAGTAACCAGGGCTAACCGGCAGGAGGATCTTTATTACAGCCATTATGAAGACGGGGAATGGCAACCAGCCCAGAATGCTGGCAGACCATTGAATACATATGATAATGAAGGGGCCCAGTCCATTTCAGGCAATGGCAGGTTTATGGTGTTCACAGCCTGTGGCCGGAAAGATGGGTATGGTTTATGCGATCTTTATTTTTCAGTTTGGGAAAATGGCAGCTGGAGTGTTCCTGTCAATATGGGACCCGCCCTTAATAGCAGACATAGTGAGAAACAACCTTCTTTGTCCGCAGATGGCAGGTTTGTATATTTTACCAGTAACCGACCTGGTGGGATTGGGAAATATGATCTCTGGATGTCCTCGAGGCTACCTGACGGGAATTGGAGTCCACCCGTGAACCTGGGAGAAAATATAAATACCAGAGAATTCGACCAATCCCCTTTCATACACCCGGATAACAAAACCATGTATTTCAGTTCAACAGGCTGGCCCGGCATGGGTGGATTCGATATTTACATGTCCCGCCGTACCAGCGACAGTACCTGGGGCAAACCGGTGAACCTGGGTTATCCCATTAATACCCAGCACCATGAAGAAGGATTGATTGTGAATGGCAGGGCTGATATGGCTTATTTCTCATCTACAAGGCACGGCGAGATGGGACGAGATATTTTTTCTTTTGCGTTGTATAAGGAGGCACAGCCCAACAGGGTATCTTATATGAAAGGTAAGGTATATGACAGCCAGACAAAAAGGCCGCTGGAGGCGCATTTTGAGCTGATTGATCTGGAATCCCGTAAAAAAGTCATTGAATCAAGTTCTGAGCCGGGCAATGGTGAATTCCTGGTGGTTATCCCTGTAGATGCAGATTACGGTCTCAATGTATCGAGGCCTGCTTACCTGTTTCATTCCGAAAACTTTGCGTTTGATAAGGTATATAGCCAGACTGAACCCTACCTCAAAGACATTGCCCTGAATCCAATAGGAATAGGTGAACGGATCGTTCTCCGAAACGTTTTTTATAAGACAGATTCTTTTGCCCTGGATAACAGATCTATAGTGGAGCTGGACAAGTTGGTCTTATTCCTGGAAGCCAATCCTTCCATGGTGGTTGAAATTGGAGGCCATACAGACAACACCGGCAGTCAGAAACACAATCTATGGTTGTCGGGTAAGCGTGCGGAAGAGGTGGTTGCCTACCTTGCTACTCAGGGGATTCTGCAGCAAAGAATTGAATTCAGGGGATATGGAATGGAAGTTCCTGTTGCAACGAATGAAACGGAAGAGGGAAGGGCCCTCAACAGGCGAACCGAATTGAAAGTGCTGGCCAAGTGATCTTGACATCGATGATGTTTCCACCGGCTTTTTCAGAACAAAATTGTTTCTAAACCTGATACCATGGCTGAATTAGAAGATAACACCAGGTCCACCTGTTCCTGGCCAAGCAATGATCCCCTTATGATTGAATACCATGACCGGGAATGGGGTATGCCTGTCCATGATGACCGCAAGCATTTTGAATTCCTTGTACTGGATTTGTTCCAGGCCGGCCTCAGCTGGTCCATAGTCCTTAAAAAAAGAGAGGGGTTCCGGGAGGCATTAGACAATTTTGAATATGAAAAAATAGCATCCTATGATGAGCAAAAAATCCAGGAATTGCTATCCAATGAAAAGATCATCCGGAACCAATTAAAAATCAGGGCAACCATCACCAATGCCCAAAAATTCCTGGAGATCCGTAAGGAATTCGGATCCTTTGATAAGTATATCTGGCAATTTGTGGATCATCAAACCATACATAACCAGCATACAGAACTCAAGCAGCTCCAGGCGAGCACCAAAGAATCTGATGCCATGAGCAAAGACCTGAAAAAGAGAGGGCTCAAGTTTGTTGGGACCACCATATGCTATGCCTATATGCAGGCAGCAGGAATGGTTAACGATCACATGACCTATTGTTTCCGGTACCGGGAATTAAATCCTTAACAGTTTCAGAAAATATGAATAAGCACAGGGTTTTATCACTTCTATCATTTATTTGCCTGGCGGCATTCTCCTTTTTCCTGGAGACCTGTCAGAAAACGGACCTTGATAGTAAACTACGCAAGGAGCATCCCAGGTTGATATTCACCATGGAATCACAGCAGCGGATTTTAACATTAGCCAGTGAAGATACACTCCTCCAGCGTTCCATTGAAACCCTGATGAGACTGGCAGACCAGATGATTTCCCAGCCTACGGTTTACTACCATCTTGAAGGTTCACACCTGCTCTCCAGGAGCAGGGATTGCCTGGCAAAAGTGATGACACTTTCCATGGCTTACAGGCTTAGCGGAGAGGCCACCTATGCCCGGCGCGCCCTGGCAGAAATGAAAGCCGCCGCCGGTTTTCCCAGTTGGAATCCCAGCCATTTCCTCGATGTAGCAGAGATGAGCACTGCCCTGGCCATTGGTTATGACTGGCTCTACGAGTCTCTTTCTGATGAGGATAGGGATATCATCCGGACTGCCTTGATTGAGAAGGGCCTCAAACCTGGCCTGGAGATCTATCCAGATGGTTTCGCTACAAAGATTAACAATTGGAATTTTGTTTGTAACGGAGGATTGATCATGGCGGCGCTTGCCATTGCTGATGAGGAACCAGAACTTGCATGGGAGGTTCTGAACCGGGCCCTGGAATCCTTGCCTAACGGTTTGCGGAGCTATGCACCGGAGGGTGCCTGGTTTGAAGGGCCCAGTTACTGGATGTACGGCACCAACTACCTGGCCATGCTGATCTCTTCACTGGAATCCGCACTGGGAACGGATTATGGTCTTTCTACCTCTGCTGGCTTGAAAAATTCGGGTCATTTTTATCTGAGTTCCATCGGACCCTCCGGGAATTTTTTCGATTATGCTGACTGCAGGTTGAATCCCATGGGACCAACCCCTGCACTGTTCTGGCTGGCAGGGACCTTTGATGAGCCATTTTTTGCCGAGGCCGAGCGCCAGGTTATCAATGGTTTTGTTCGCGAATTGGATGCGACAAAATATGGTCTGGGTGAGGAATATTATTATTACCGCTTCTTTCCGCTCGAAATTGCCTGGTATGACCCCCGGAGTCCGAGTGATATGTCCATGATCAAATTGGATTCCTATTTCCGGGGGCTTAACGATGTAGTTTATTTAAGATCTTCCTGGGAAGAGGATGCTTTTTTTGTGGGATTTAAGGCAGGCCAGAACGGCATCAACCACGGCCATCTTGATTGTGGCAGTTTCGTTCTGGAAGCTCTCGGTGAGCGATGGGCTGAAGAGCTTGGTTTTGATGAATATGACCTGCCCGGCTACTTTGATTACGAGCCGGATGGTGAGCGATGGAAATATTTCAGGATTTCTACAGGCAGTCACAATGTGGTGACTATCAATGATCAAAACCAGCTAGTTAATGGGAATGCAAAATTGATTGCCTTTTCTCCCGGCCCTGAAATGGCCAGTGCTGTTATAGACCTCACCGATGCTTACACGGGACAGGCAAAAAGCGTTCAACGTGGTTTATCCATGATAGATCGGCGACAATGCTTGATCCAGGATGAGGTTATCCGACTGGCGGATGATGACAGTTTACGCTGGGCTATGTTGACTTCCGCAGATATTAAACTTAATAGGAACAAGGCGCTGCTTAGCAAAGGCGGAAAGTACCTGAGAGCGGAGATATTACAGCCCGAAGATGCTACCTTCGCAATTAGCTCAACCAAAGCTACCTATCACCCGGATGAAGCAAGCAACCTTGGTACATCCCTGCTGACAGTCTCGCTGTCCCTCGGGGTATCAGATACCACCCGGATTGTGATCCTGCTGACACCCGGACAAGAAACGGCAAGCCCGTCAGTTGCAGGTGAGTATGATATCATTCCCCTTAGCCAGTGGGCCGGCTACTTTATGGATAAGTAATAAAAATTAAGGATATATTAAATCCAGGACCTTCTTTTGTTAATGCAAAAGTCAGTTCTGGAATTAATATACACCATGAGTGTTACTTCGATTTGTCGGGATCGGCCGGCACAGGTGGCAAGGGCTGATACTGGTCGAGCTGATCCAGGATGACCTCAATGGCCTTGTTCAGCTGGTCATCTTCCCCGTCATATTCCCTGGCCGGATCATTGTCCAGGTAGATATCCGGTTCTACCCCGATACCTTCGATCACCCACTTGCTCTCTATGGCTGAGTAGGTTGAGAATTCCGGCCTCATCAGGATCCCCCCATCGATGAAAGGAAGGGTCCCCCGGATACCCACAACACCACCCCAGGTTCGGGTACCAATGATGGTTCCAAGCTTCAGGGTTTTGAACTGGTAAGGGAAAAGATCGCCGTCAGATGCGGAGGCATAGTTAATCAGCATTACTTTGGGTCCGAGGACCATGGCTTCTGGCGTAGTGCTGCCGTAAGGTTGACCACGCATGTTACGGGTATGCGTCAGTTCCCTCCGGAGCCGTTCAATGATCATGGATGACACATTGCCTCCCCCGTTCCCGCGGTCATCGATGATCAGTCCCTTTTTATTCTTAAGCTGGGGGTAGAAATATTTCACAAATTCATTCAGGCCCTTTACCGACATGTCAGGAATATGGATATAACCGATCTGTCCACCGGTGGCTTCATCAACCTTTCTGATGTTGTCCTGCACCCAGTTATAATAATAAAGTGCTGATTCGTCTGCAATGGGTTTGACGAGGGACTTCTTAGAGTCTTCCAGTGTTGGATCTGTATTGGTGGTCAATTCAACTGTTTTTCCGGCCGTATTTACAAGGGCGGCATATATATCATTCATCTCCCTGGTGGATTTTCCATTCACAGCAAGCAGGAGGTCTCCTTCACTTATATTTACCCCGACTTCGGTAAGCGGTGAACGCAGGGCAGTGCTCCAGTTGGCGCCTTCCAGTATTTCGTCAACCTGGTAATAGCCGGATGAATGCCTGGATAGTTTAGCACCCAGCAGTCCCATCTGTATCCTTTCAGGAACCCCATTATTGGGCGAATTAACGTAGGCATGTCCCACAGAAAGTTCAGCAATCATTTCCCCTATTATATAGGTGAGATCATAACGGTGGTTAGCATAAGGCAATAGCACTGCATATTTTTCGTGCATGGCTTCCCAGTCCAATCCATGCATATTTTCCACATAAAAGAAATCACGCATATGCCTCCAGCTCTCATCAAAGATCTGCTTCCATTCCTGCTGGTAATCTGTCATAACTTTCATGTCCGAAAGATCTATGGTCTTTTCCAGGCTTACCTTTCCCTGGGGCAGGTCGATCACTGCATATTTTCCCTGCTGTATGACCAGCATTTTCTTTCCATTGGCAGAAATGGTGAAAATGATTCCCGGACCGAGATCAGCTTCTTTTTTGGTCTTCAGATCGAAAACCTTTGCGGTCATTGGTCCGCCGAAAGAGGATCTTTCAATGTAATATACTTTGTCCGTAGCAGCCTCGATATTGATATAGTTGGATGCCTTGATGGGAAGCGACAGGATCCTGTTGTTCAATCCTTCAGTGTCGATTTTGGTATCCTTCTTTTCCGGCTTT
>CAZXOJ010000106.1:0-4273 GCA_964642325.1 uncultured Bacteroides sp.
TCTTGGTCCCTGCAGGGATGACCTCAAATATCTTACTGCGATTGATCAAATACAAAAGAACAAAGACAACATACTTGAATGGGTGATATCATCCCCGTATCTGGATGAAAAAGGACGGAAGGAGATGAGCAAATACCTGGAAGGTTATTTTTCATTGGCTGAAAATCCCAAGAACCTGCTGAGGAATATAAAGAGTACCTGCCGCTGACCAATATTGATGAATGGATTCCTGTGTAAAAAGATTAAATTTGTTCTGCATAAAGGATAATTAATCTAAACAGCCGGCAGGACACATGAAGCTTAGCATTTATAACACCCTTTCCCGGGGAAAAGAGATCTTTGAGCCACTCCATCCCCCATCCGTCGGTATGTATGTATGCGGTCCGACAGTTTACGGGGATCCCCATCTCGGGCACGCCCGCCCGGCCATTACCTTCGATCTGGTTTTCCGTTACCTGAAGCACCTTGGATACAGGGTTCGGTATGTTAGGAATATAACCGATGTGGGTCACCTGGAGGCAGACCAGGATTTCGGAGAGGACAAGATTTCCAGGAAGGCAAGACTTGAGCAATTGGAGCCCATGGAGGTGGTTCAGATGTATACCAATGAATACCGGCTGAAGATGATACAGCTGAATGTACTACCACCCAGCATCGAACCAACTGCTTCAGGGCATATTATTGAACAGCAGGAACTTGTGGAGAAGATCCTTGAGAATGGTTTTGCGTATGAAAAGAAGGGGTCAGTCTATTTTGATGTGCAGAAATATGCCAGGGACCATCAATATGGAAAATTGTCAGGGAGAAAAATTGAAGACCTGTTAGCCAACACCAGGGATTTGGAAAAACAACAGGAAAAAAACAACCCGCTCGATTTTGCTATCTGGAAAAATGCAGACCCGGAACACCTGATGAGGTGGCCTTCAAGATGGGGTCAGGGATTCCCGGGTTGGCATGTGGAATGTTCCGTGATGAGCTCAAAATACCTAGGCACTGAATTTGACATACATGGGGGAGGCATGGATCTTTTATTTCCTCACCATGAATGTGAAATTGCACAAACTGTTGCAGGTTACGGTAAAGAGTCAGTGAGATACTGGATGCATAATAACATGGTCACCCTCAACGGCCAGAAAATGGGTAAATCATTGGGTAATGCCATCAGCCTGGAACAATTCTTTTCCGGAGATCATGAATTACTGGAAAAGGGATATCATCCCATGACCATACGATTCTTTATGCTACAGGCCCATTACAGGAGTCCCCTGGATTTTTCCAATGAAGCCCTGCAGGCTGCTGAAAAGGGACTTACAAGATTATTTGAAGGGATGGAAACCATTGACAAGATCACACCCTCGGAGAAATCATCGGTGGACCTGGATGAGCTGGAGAAATCGTTTTTTGAGGCCATGGACGATGATTTTAACAGTCCCATTGCCATTGCTCATTTGTTTGACGGAATAAAAATCATCAACAATGCCGCTGCCGGGAAGGAGTCATTGACGGAAAATGACCTGGAAAAGTGCAGGCAATTTTACGGGATGACTGTCAGGGATATCCTGGGACTGGTACCGGAGGGGAGGGACGCGGGAAACCAGGAACTTACCGGGGAGCTGGTAAAACTACTGTTGCAAATGAGGATAGATGCCAGGAAGAACAAGGATTTCGATATGGCCGACAGGATCCGCGATGAAATGGCCCGTCTTGGCGTTGAGGTAATGGATACCAAAGATGGCTTTGAATGGAAACTGAACCGGTAGCTGAATAAATTGTACATGTCCCGGAAAATACAAATTGGAAACCAGCTCATTGGTGGTGACGAACCCGTGATGATCCAGTCCATGTGCAGTGTATCTACGATGGATACAGAGGCATGTGTGGAACAATCCATAAGGATATTCGATGCTGGTGCCACCCTCGTCAGGATAACGGCCAGCAATATTAAAGAAGCCATAAACCTAAAACACATAAGGGAGGAATTATCTAACAGGGGATATCATTTCCCCATATCCGCCGACGTTCATTTCAATCCGGCCATTGCTGAAAATGCCGCACCTCTGGTTGAAAAAGTAAGGATCAATCCCGGGAACTTTGCCAGGGATGATATTCAGGGACCATTCCTTAAGCTGCTGGGGATCTGCCGTCAGCATAAAACGGCCATCCGCATAGGTGTGAATCACGGATCACTGTCAGAAAGGATACTTGAAAACTATGGTGACAGCCCTGAAGGCATGGTTGAATCTGCCATGGAATATTTAAGGCTCTGCCAGCTTGATCAGTTCAACGATGTCGTGGTTTCATTAAAATCAAGCAATACCCGGATCATGATCTATTCCAACCGCTTGTTGCAAATGAGGATGGGAAAAGAAAATATGGATTATCCCATACACCTGGGTGTTACTGAAGCCGGGGAGGGAGAAGAAGGAAGGATACGCTCAGCTGTGGGCATTGGGACATTACTCAGGGAAGGGATTGGGCATACCATACGTGTTTCTCTTACAGAAGAGCCGGAGCAGGAAATACCGGCAGCCAGGAAACTGCTGGAAGCAGCAGGCAGGTCAAGTTCAAGCGTGATTGTGGAGTCCACAGTGCAAAGGCCCTTTAAAACCTCCTACCAGAAAAAGAAATCAAGGAAAACCGGGAAAATCGGTGGAGGGCAGGTCCCAGTTGTCATAACGAGGTTCCCGGAAGGATCTATGAAAGAACAACAACCGCTTATTGAACCTGATTTTGTGTTTGTTTCGGATCATGAGCTGATCAATGTTCTGCCCGAAGGCCGCAGGTTTATACAGACAGCTGAATCATGGTTTCTCGATGAATATCCCCGGGGAACATTTTCCCCCTTGTTTTCCCTCCAGGATTTCATGAATTCCAATAAAACTTCCGAAGTACTAAATTTTGTGATCATCAGTCCGGATGAAACCAAACAGGCATCTGAATTACTAAAAACCTCAAAAGATCCCGTTTGTATCATCTACCTGCATAATGCAAGCCGTGAATCACAGCAGGCCTTTACCAGGATGGCAGAAGATGTGAATTTAAATGTACCCGTCATTATCATGGCTTCCTATATTGAAAGTGACAGGGAGGAATTCTGGATCAAAACTGCATCAGAGCTGGCCTGGTATTTCATTGATGGGTATGCCGATGGCCTGTGGCTGGATCATCCTTTTGCAGAC
Source organism: uncultured Bacteroides sp. (assembly GCA_964642325.1). Classification (GTDB taxonomy): domain Bacteria; phylum Bacteroidota; class Bacteroidia; order Bacteroidales; family SM23-62; genus SM23-62. The sequence goes on from CAZXOJ010000106.1 coordinate 3,180, forward strand.
AATGATCAATTGTCTGCCACCGCCTTTAAAATTCTCCAGGCTACCCGCGCAAGGATGACGGCAACCGATTACATTGCCTGTCCCTCCTGCGGGCGGACATTATTTAATATACAGGACACGCTCCTGGAAATCAAGGCGGCCACATCCCACCTGACTCATTTAAAAATTGCCGTAATGGGATGTATTGTGAATGGTCCGGGTGAAATGGCCGATGCAGATTACGGTTATGTGGGGTCGGGCAAGGGGAAAATAAGTTTATATAGAAATAAAGAAATTGTCAAGAAAAACATCCCTCAGCAAAACGCTGTAGAAGAATTATTACATTTGATAAAAACTAACGGGGACTGGCATGATCGATCTTAAAGGCATCAGGAATATTGTACTGGATCTTGGAGGAGTGATCCTCGAACTGGATGTAAACAAAAGCATAGAGTTATTAAAAGAATTGGGCTTGCATGGAGAGGAAAACCTGGATATAATTTTCTCAAAATACCCCTTCTTTTTGAAATTTGAAACCGGCAGGATAAGCCCCGATGAATTTATCGATGCTTTGAGCACCCAGCTGGGTGATCATAAACCAAAGGAAAAGATAATTGAGGCCTGGAATGCAATGATACTTGGTTTTCAGCCTGATACCCTCAAACTATTATCCGGGCTAAGCAAAGAATACAGGATGTTTCTGCTTAGCAATACCAATGCCCTTCATGAAGTATATTACAACGACATCCTTCACATGAAACATGGTATCACGAACCTGACGGACATTTTTGAGAAAGTTTACTATTCACATGATGTAAATATGCGGAAACCGGATCATGAAATTTTCCATCATGTCCTTGCTGACAGCCGGCTTAATGCCAGCGAAACATTATATATCGATGATACAGAAGTACATGTAAAAGCTGCCATGGAAGTGGGAATCCAGGCCTTCCATCTACGGTTACCGCAAAGGCTAACTGAGGTATTGTGTTAGTTAAGGGCAGACCATACCAGACCATCTGGATGGATGAATCAGATCAGGACAGGATACTATACATCAACCAGGAAGTCCTTCCATTCGAGTTCAGGATAGAAGAAATGCAATCTTCTGCGGA
>CAZXOJ010000106.1:4373-13008 GCA_964642325.1 uncultured Bacteroides sp.
CCCGAACAAATCATTCTGCTTGCCAGATCCGAGGCATTGAAGATACGGGAGGAGGAACTACAGGCATCCTATATGATCGGCCGGCATGGCATGGAAATCATCAGGAAGATCAGTGAAAGAAAAAACGGAAAGCCTGTAAATATATTGACCCATTGCAATGCTGGCTGGTTGGCATGTATTGATTATGGGACTGCCACATCACCGATCTACCAGGCATTCGAGGAGCAGATCCCCGTTCATGTATGGGTCGATGAAACCCGTCCGCGGAACCAGGGAGGCAGGTTGACGGCCTGGGAGCTTGGGCAACATGGTGTACCCCATACAGTCATCGTGGATAATGCCGGCGGTCATATTATGCAAAAAGGGATGGTAGACCTGGTCATTACAGGTAGTGACCGGACAACCCGAAGTGGAGATGTGGCCAATAAGATAGGCACTTATTTAAAAGCTCTGGCCGCCAGAGACAATGATATACCTTTCTATGTTGCACTTCCCATATCCTCCATTGATTTTACCATCGATTCCGGGATAAATGAAATCCCTATTGAAGAAAGGGATGCTGATGAGGTCAGGGAAATGGAAGGCCTTTTGGACCGCAAGACAGTTAATGTGAGGATATTACCTGAAGACAGTCCGGTTTCCAACTATGGTTTTGATATAACACCTGCACGTCTGGTAACCGGTTTAATTACTGAAAAAGGGATCAGCCAGGCCTGCGAAAGCGAAATATTAAAATTGGTAGAATCATAGTCATGAAGCTCTCAGTGATATCAGATATTCACTCAGACCTGATCAGCTTGCAGGAGGCCTTACGGGAGATCGATAAGCATAAATGCGATAAGATCCTGTGCCTGGGAGATATTGTAGGTTTCAGCCATCATTTCGAAGGGAGCCTGGATGGAAGAAATGCTGATGCATGTGTGAGGATGGTTAAAAACCATTGCGATTACGTAGTCTGTGGTAACCATGACCTGCATGCTATCAAAAAACTTCCATCCTACCATGCTGATTTAGGCATGCCTGACAACTGGTATGAACTTGACCTGGAAGAAAGGGAAAAGATCTCAAAATCGCAGTTGTGGCTTTACGAGGATGAAATGGAAGATCCCGTAAGTGAATCAAGTTTTGAATACCTCAACGATCTTCCTGAGCAGATAGTTCTCGGGACAGAAGATTTTAAGATCCTGGCGACACATTTTATAGAGCCTGACATTACAGGCACCTCAAAAAGATCACCTTCAGGCCCTAAAGATTTTTCCTCACATTTAAAACTTTTGAAAAAAATGAAATGTATTGCTGGACTGGTCGGGCATGCTCACCTGGAAGGTTTTGCCCGCATATCCAGGAGGAATTACCTGATGAATTACTATCGACAGTCACACCTTTTAAAAAAGCGACAGATCATTGTGGGTCCGCCCGTCACACGGAACTCCGGGAGCAGGGGATTCATTATACTGGATACCACAAGCCGTGAATTTGAAGCCATATCATTAAAATAATGTCAGTATCTTCGTAAAAACCACATTCCCGCACCGTATGTCAATGACTTTCAATAAAAAATACCTGATTCCATTTGCCCTGATTATTCTCCTCTTAATGGCTTTTGCATGGCTTGCGAACCAATATGCAATTTCCGGTAATAACTTGATGTTTTATGCGCTGGGGGCAGATTTTTTAGTCATTATTGTCTTATTAACCCTGATTCTTCGAAAGGTTTTTTTGGATCATACCAGCAATCAGCAATCACAGGACCGCTTGGTTGTGGCCAATGAAAAATACAGGGCATTGATGGAAACATCCGCTGATGGTACATTGATCATTGTTGAAAATGGAATCATACATGCCAATTTCGTTTTCCTGGCCATGAGTGGATATACACTGACTGACCTGTCGAAGCTGAAATTTGAAGACCTGATTGCCATAAAATCAATACCGGGACTGAACCTTGAAACATTTTATGAGGAAATAGGCAATGCGGGAAGGACAGTCAATATTGAGGCGACCATATCCTGTAAACGAGGGGAAATGAGGGAAGTTATACTTACTGCTTCCAGGGTGGATCTGAAGGATGAACGCGGGATCATCATTGTCACCAAGGATCTTTCTCGCAAGGAAAGAATTGAAAAAGAATCAATCAACCTGATGAATGAGCTTCAATCAAGCATCCTGATGATGAACCTCCCGGTGAGTTCTTTTGTGAGGGAGCATATTACCTGTGATATGGATATGTCTATTCATGAAGCGGCTTCAATGATGCGCAGGAAGGATCAAAATGCCATCATTGTCACCAAGGATACCAGCCAGCAACCTGTTGGGATCATCACTGATTGCGATCTGAGAAACCGGGTGGTTTCCAGAGAGTTCAATGTAAAAAGTGCTGTCTTTGAGATCATGAGTTCCCCGCTGGTCAGGATCCCTGATGAAGCCCTGCTATATGAAGCCGTACTTCAGATCAAGGAAAACTCAATTTCACACCTGGTCGTGGAAGACCGGTCCGGGAGGATCACAGGCATATTTAGCAATGAAGACCTGCTGGAGGTTCAGCGTAATTCCATATCCCACCTGATCAAGGAAATAAGTACAGCTGAAACCGTTGAATCTCTCAAGAAAATCCATAATAAAATACCCGTACTGGTCAAGATCCTGCTTGAGAGTGGGTCCAGGGTCAGGAATATAACCTACCTGATCAGCACGATAACAGATGCCATTACACACCGCCTTGTAGAATTTGCCATAGAGGAAATGGGAGATCCTCCTGCAGAATTTGCCTTCCTGGCCCTGGGAAGTGAGGGGCGAAGGGAACAGACACTGGTCACTGACCAGGACAATGCCATCGTATTCGAGGATGTGCCAAATGAGAAATTTGCAGAGGTAAACCGGTACTTCCTTTACTTTGGCAAGAAAATCAATCTCTGGCTTGATAAGATCGGATACCAGTATTGCCAGGGAGAAGTCATGGCCGGTAATCCACAGTGGTGTCAGCCCATCTCCAGGTGGAAAAAATATTTTTCTGATTGGATCAACCAGAAAAGCCAGGAAGGTGTGCTGGGAGTTGCCGTATTTTTTGATTTCCGGATTGTTTACGGATCAGAAAAATATGCTGATGAGCTGAGAAAACACATCAATAAGATAATCGATGGTAAAAACCTTTTTTTCAAGCTGTTGGCCAGTGAAGTTTCAAAATATAACATACCGACAGATATTTTCAAGGAAAACGGATTGGAAAACGGACCAGGGTCAGCTGAATCATTCAATATAAAAAATGCCATCTCTCCCCTGGTGGATTTCATCCGGGTATATTCAATCCAGCATCATGTGGGCGAATCCAACAGCCTTCTTCGATTGGAGAAGATGCTCAGGAAGAATGTCATACCAGAGGAAGAATACCATGAAATCGAGAATATTTACAGCCGGATGATGGAGATCCGCTTCCGGTCTCAGGTGAATGCCATACTCGATAATAAATCGCCTGACAACATGGTCACTCGTGAAGAACTCGCCGTGATCGAACAAACCATGATCCGAAAAACCTTCTCAGAGATCATCCGTTACCAGCAAAAAATGCTAGGTGATTTTTCTGTTTGAACCTGTCCATATTGACATTAGCCTGGAAAAGTCTTAACTTTATATGGCACCCCAATATTTAACTGCCATGAAGATAGACCTGTCCAAATATATGACCGAACGCTACCAGGATTCCATGTTGAAACAGGAATACGAAGGACCAGTTATAACAATAGCAAGGGACTTTGGGTGTCCTGGAAGAAAAATTACTTCTAGATTATGCAACCAGCTAAACCAGCTTAAAAATTCAAAATCAAAAAGTATCCCTTGGCGCTGGATCAGCAAGGAGATCATGGCGGAGTCCGCCAGGGAGTTGGAGATGGATCCTGCGGATATCAAATATATATTTCAATATGAGAAGAAGACCGTTTTTGATGATATTCTTTCTTCACAGTCCAGGAAATACTATAAAAGTGACAGAAAGATCCGTAAAACAGTTGCCCAGGTCATCAGGAACATTGCTTCTGAAGGCAATGTAGTGATCATTGGAAGGGGAGGGGTAGCCATAACAAAGGATATTGAGAGATCTCTCCATGTTAAACTGGAAGCCCCGATAGAATGGCGAACGCTCCGTGCTTCTGAAAAATATTGCATATCCCTGGAAGAGGCTAAAAAACGGGCCGTTGAAATTGACAAGAAGCGACAGGAATTCAGGAATTATTTTCATGGAACGGGATCTGATTACACACGCTTTGATGTCAGATATAATTGTATGTCATTGAGCCTGGATGATATTGCATGCAGTATTGTCAGCCTTTTAAAATCCAGGAGATTCGTCTAAACCCCGTTTACACTTGCTTTTTAACATTTTGTGAAAACTCCCTTTGAACAGATTTCTAAAAATCCTTACTTTAGAGTCCACAACGGATGGTGCATATGCAAAAACACCTTTCAAAAGTCCTGCTGGCGGGAATGATTTTCCTCAGCTTATTTTCAGGATGCAGCCAGCGAGGACAAAAGGGGATTGACTTAAAGGAATCCATTGACATCAATGATTTCAAGGAGACCAGTGACACGACGAACAGATCCATCTATTACACGATGTCCCTGCCGGTTGAAATGGCCAGGCTTTTTGATCATGTTGGCGCCAATTTTTACCCTGATCTTCTGAGTCCTCCCAACGAGTTCGGTAAATATACCCGGCCTGCTAAAATTGCGTTAAATCTTGGTGTTTATGGTGTTGACCTGAGTTATGTAAAGATGTTCAACCAGCACCAGAGATCGGTTGCCTACCTTGCTTCTATCAATAGGTTGGCTGATGAATTGGGCATACCAAAAGAGATATACGGCAATGTTATAGATAACCTGGAGTTTTTCGTTAGTAACCCGGATAGCCTGTCACTTGTAGCAACAAAACTATATTCTGCTACAGATGAATACCTGATAGAAGACGGGCAGGAAGGTGCGGCTTCCCTTGTTGCCATGGGGGGATGGATTGAATCAATGTATATCGCCACCAGGATCTATGAAAATGATCCCGGTAATATTGCCCTGCAGGATAAGATTGCCGAACAGAAATATTCGCTAAACAGCCTGATCGCACTTATGAACAATTATCATGCTGATCTTGATCTGGCTGAATACCTGCTGATGCTGAAAAACCTGCGGCGTACCTATGACCAGTTTCAGTTGTATTATAAAAAGGGGGATGTAATTGTAGATACCTACAGTAAAACAATTTCAGCTGAGGGTTATTATCTGAATGTAACCCCGGAGCAAATGCATGAGATTTCAACTAAAATAACGAACCTTCGTACACTTATCATTCATTGACCCCGATCTTAAAATAGCTGTATTCATTGAACCATTTCGCCGAAATAACAATTTCATTGTTCAGTTTGATGTAGTGTTGCAGCGGAATAGGTGTTGGCATGCTATTCTTGGTTTTCTCATAAACAATACTGCTTGAAAGTATTCCTTCTGTATCAATGCCTATTACTTTCAAGATCAGTTTACCATCCTCATTCAAAGTATAAATCCTGTCTTCGTCCGGCCATTGGCGGTTTTTGGGATGGTCATTAAACAACAGGTAAACCTTCTCAAATTGAGGGGGAGCGAGCACACAGTATGATAAAAAATTTCGCATGTTCACCTGAGCGCGATGCTGTCTTTTCAAAATCAGTTTTTTCCATTTTAAGATTCCCCCCGGACTGATACTGGCGGCCATTATATTGTTATAGGAACGATTAAAATTTCTCCTTTTATGTTCTGCCAGTAGCAGAAAATCCCCATTCTTTTGCAGGATGAGATGATCCAGGTCAAAATAATATAATTGCTTTGGTTCCTTGGATGACTTTTGCTGCATGGCATCGTTTAAGAACCATTCTTCAAATTCATAAAATCGAGGCTTTGAAAGCTTTTTCGCCTCATTATTCAGGGTCATATAGAAAATGCCGTCAGCCGCATTTATGTTTGAACCCGGTGAATAAAAACCGGCACAACTCATATCATGGTCCAGCCCCGGTTCTATCTGTATCCCATGAATGTAATGGCGGGGAAAGAAGATGGGGTACTGATGGGCATTCTCACCATTATTAGTGATGGCCACCAGAACATACTTGCTGTTCTGTATGTAAAATAGGCCTGCTACCTTTTCTTCTTTAACCAGGCCCAGCAGAAACGCATTTCCGTTATCACTTACTTTCACAAGATTATTTGCAGGAGGAATGTCTTCAAACATGATCCTTTCAGTATGTTCCCACTCGATTTCCATGTCTTTCCCGAACATGATAAAATTTAAATCAGAGATATGCCGAGAAGTAACATCCAACTGGCTGTAAGCAAGTAATTTCTGGTCCAATCGTGAACTTTTGAAAATGAATTCCGCAGAGTACCCCCTCATGTTGCGAACATTGAGGATCACTTTTTCATCGTCATTCTGGATGAGTGTGGTTTTGTCGAGGGTCTCAACATAGAGCAGCTTTCTCCTCAATCGTTTCTCGGAACTAAAAAGGTAGATCTTGTCATGAAAATGGAATACGGCCAGAAGCTCTCTTTTAGACCACCAGCCATATTTTAGATCGAGTTCCTTTTTCCGTTTAAACTTAAGCTCCTGATCATAGTGTTCAATAACGTAATCAAATTCATATGACAAAGCATAATAACCAGTTGCATCATGGCCGAAAATAGATGGAATATCAAAACGTGATGGTATGACTCTTGACTCTCCCTGGAAAAACTCCACAGGAGGATTGAATATCTGTCCTGATACAGGAAGAAGGAAAGAAGATAAAATGATATGGCAGAAGATGAACTTCACTACCTCGACTTAACAGCAAAAGATAATAAGACTAATTCAACTGCAAAAAAATGACGAACCCTTATTTTTCATTGATCCTGATTCGGTAGTAGCTAACACTGATCCAATCTGTCGCTGGGATCAATATTTCATTGTCCGGGATAACCATGTTTTTTAACGGGATAGTTGTTTTCATCTTATTTTCTGTTTTCTCATATACAATGCTGCTTGAGAGTGCCCCGTCCTGGTCTATACTAACTACTTTCAGGTTCATTTTACCTTCCCCGGTAAAAGTACGTATCTTATCTTCATCCGGCCAAAGCTGGTTTTTTGGGTTATCATTGAAAAATAGGTGGACCTTATTATACTGATAGGGGGCAAGGACACAATAAGAAGCGAAATTCTTGGTTCTAATCGGATCGTAACTCTGGCGTTTTATTATCAGCTTCTTCCATTTTAGGGTTCCCCCGGGACTGATACTTGCGGCCAGGATATTGCGATAAGATCCAGAGATAAAATCTCTCTGATGTTCACCAAGCAACAGGTAATCTCCGTTTTTTTGCTGGATCATATTATCAAGGGTGAAATAATACAATTGGCTGCGATCCTTTGAAGACTTTTCCTGCATGGCATCTGTTAGGAACCTCTCTTCAAATTCATAATACCGTGGTTTTGTAAGTACTTTAGCCTCGTTGTCCAAAGACATGAAAAAAATGCCATTGGCAGCATTGATGTTAGATTGTGGAGAATAAAATCCTGCGATGCCCAGGTCCTGATCAAGTCCCGGTTCAATCTGTATTCCATGAATATAATCCTGTGGAAAATAAACAGGATATTGATGGGCATTATCAGCATTTTCAGTAATGGCGAGCAGGATATACTTACTGCTTTGAATGTAGAAAAGTCCTTTGGGTTTTTCATCCCGTACGAGATTCAGTATAAAGGCATTTCCATTCTCACTAACCTTTACAACATCTCTACCGGGAGGCCTTTCTTCAAAAAGGATACGCTCTGTATGTTCCCATTGGATCTCAAGGTCCTTACCGAACATTATAAAATTCATATCAGAGATATGCCTGGAATGAACATCCACCTCGCTGTAGACAAGTAGTTTTTTATCCTGACGTGAGCTTTGAAAATGAAACTCCGCTGAATTTCCTCTTAGGTTCTTTACATTCAGGATCAGTTTTTCATCATTGTTCTGACTCAGCGTGGATTTATTTAGTGTTTCAACATAGAGCAATCTTCTTCTGAGCCGGACTTCGGATGTGAAAAGGTAGATCTTATCATAAAAATAGAACACAGCCAAAAGCTCCCGTTTATTCCACGTGCCATAACGTAAATTGATGGCTTTTTTCCCTTTATATTTAAGGTTCTGGTCATAATGTTCGATTACATAAGTGTGTTCGCTTATAAATTCAAAATCGTATGACCAGGCATAATATCCCGTTTCATCACGGCCGAAAATTGACGGAAGCTCATAACCGTTAGGTATATCCCGTGACTCTCCCTGGAAAAACTCCACGGGTTGGGTAAACATTTGTCCGGATACCGGAAGCAGGCAACAGAAAAATACGGTATAATAAATAAGGAACTTCAAAGCATATATTTTATTACAAATATAATGCCCCTTTTCCAGTCCTTAAAGAAATTTCTGAAACCCTTGAAAATTAACCCATAAAATCGTAATATTGCACCCCGAAACAAGGGTGCAACAGACCTTCATATGGCACACCCTCACTTTCACGGGCCCATAGCTCAGTTGGTTAGAGCATCTGACTCATAATCAGGGGGTCGCTGGTTCGAGCCCAGCTGGGCCCACTTAATAATCAA
>CAZXOJ010000107.1:0-7851 GCA_964642325.1 uncultured Bacteroides sp.
TTTTTAAATGCTTGCTCCGCATATTTAAAAAACCTTTTATCTTTTTTTACCGCATACTCAATGGCGCTGCCATGGGGCATAATGGCAAAGGGTATACCCCGAGTTTGGGCTACCTGCATTGCAACAACAGACATAAGAACTGCATGGTTGGCATGAATGACTTTTACCTGATTTTCATCTACTATTTGGGTGAGAACTTCAATGTTTATCTGCAAATATTTTTCAATTTCGGCATCCCCGAGGTTTATCATTGGCCGTGGATCAGAAAATTCCTCGTATTTGTCACTAACATATACGGGAAGTGTTTCTCCCAGCTTTGGTTTGTGCATAATGCACTTACCTGGATAATTGGTTTCACGCTTCAATATCGTTTCTCTCTTACCATTGGAATGATATATTATACCTTCACAAATAAAATCATATAATTCCGGGTGATTTTCCTGACATAAAAGATGAATAGTTTCCCCGCTCTTACACATTGATTGAATAATAGACCGGGTCCATAAATTGCTGCCTGAACCTTCAAGTAAGTATCCATGCAAGAGAACAATCATACCAATTTCTAAATTAGATATGATCAAACATATCGAAATTATCTCAGGCCCGCAAGGAATATCTGGTCTTGTAGTTAAAATAAGGAAATGCCGTGGAGATCAATTATAAGATACTGTTCGAGTCATACTGAGCCGCCCCAGCTGAGTCAATTCGCCGCCCTGTAATCAGTCCTGAGAACGCGGAATTCAGTACGCCTGTTCAGCTGATGGGCTATTTCCTGCTCCTCCACACTTGGCAGGGAGTTAATATATGTCTCGGTTAGTTCCGTGCCCTCACCCAGGAAATCATAACTGTCATCAATCCGCTTGGTGACAACCTTGGGCATATCCTCGCCATAACCCTTGGCTGAAAGCCTGCTGGGATCAATGCCCCTCTCGATCAAGTAATCAACGACGGACTGGGCCCTTTTCTGGGACAGGTTAATATTATCTTCATTTGATCCTCTGACATCCGTGTGAGACATCAGCTCGATAGTAATGGTTGGATTATCCGTGAGGGTTTCGATCAGTTTATCAAGAGAAACCATGGCTTCAGGCCTCAGATCCCATTGGGCAAAATCATAGAAAACATTACTGTTTGAGAGCTCAATGGTTTCCCGGATATTCGAAAGATATATCGTTGTTCGAAAATCTGTACTGTTGTTTAATCCCTTTGTGGTCTCACGCTCTTTGCCGTTGAGGTACTCGTTCCTGGAGGCTACAAATACATAGTCTGTATTGGGCTTTAACATAAACCTGAATGAACCGTCTTCACCCGTGGTTGTTTCAACGGTTATTCCGTCACTTCCGATAGATTTTACCGTCGCCTCAACCAGCAATTCATCCGTCTTATCGTCCCTGACTTCACCAATCACATTAAACTTCATCGGCGGAAGTGCGAACGTATAGATTTCATCATTCCCCCTTCCTTTCCGGGTTGAACTGAAATAACCACGCTCCATATCTGTTTCGAATACGATCCCGAAATCATCTGCAGCTGAATTGATCGGATATCTCATATTTTCGATCTTCCAGGAACCATCTTCCTGCTCATTGGCCCTGAAAATATCCAATCCACCCATTCCAATCCTTCCATTTGAAGAGAAATAGAGCGAGCCATCATGATGTAAAAATGGAAACATTTCATCATCAACAGTATTGATGGCTTCAAGATTCTCGGGCACACCCCATTCACCACCTTTGCTATCGCGTGACGCAACCCAGAGGTCTTTTCCTCCCACTCCCCCGGGCATGTCAGAAATAAAATACAGGGTAAGCTCATCAGGCGTAACAGCAGGGTGTGCCACAACTATACTATCATCCGCCAGGGTCAGGGCTTCCGCTTCAGTCCAGGTATCTCCACTTCTGCTTGTAGTATAAATCTGGCAACCATAATTAGCGTTCTTATTGATTTTGCAACGAGTAAAATACATGGTGGAATAATCATCTGTCAGCAATGGTGTCCCCTCTTCGAATTCAGTATTTACAGTTTCCTCCAGGGCAACCGGGACACTCCATTTACCTTTCCTGTCCATTCTTGACAGGAAGATATCCGAGAAGTTTTCTCCGGTGGCTCCATGCAGATCGTTCCCGGTAGCCTCCTCCCGTGAAGATGTGAAATAGACTATTTTATATTCATCTTCTGCAAAATATGGACTGTAATCGCTCTGCCGGGAGTTGAAATACTTCATGTTCTCAACCGTATAATTGGTTGGATTCATCATCCATTCCAAGGCCAGTTCACAGGAAGTTATACCTTCCTGTCCGCGAGGGTCATCAGGCACCAGTTCTTTGTATCTCCTGTATTGTTCTGTAGCATCTACATATTCCTCGTCCATCTTGAGTGCATCTGCATATCGCAAATAGATGATAGGATTGGGATATTCACGCTGGATGGCCTGCTTATAACGAAGTTCAGCTTTGTCTGGCTGATTGGTGCCCCTGTAACATTCCGCGATAAGGAAAATAATTTCATTCTTCAGGTCCCTGTCATTGACCTTGTTATATGCATCTTTGAACAGGTCAATAGCCACAAAGTACTCACCAGCAGCATAGGCTGCCCTTGCCTTGGTGGTCTGATCCTTTTTTTTCTGGGCCTGTAAACCATGGGAACTAATCAATAACAGGCCGGCCAGCAGAAGATACTGTATAGGCTTCATATGTATGGAGTCATTATTCATTATAAAATTAGTCGATTTTTGCGATATCTAAACCGAATAATATAAACAACGGAAAAAAATGATGAATAATATATCCGAAGCCTACTACCTCACAGCTGCCTACCTGACAAATAATAACTCCCTGTACTTGGGCAGTGGCCAGGTCTCGTTATCAACAATCAATTCAAGCCGGTCAATATGGTCCCTGATAATATCCAGATAGGGATATACTTTTTCACTATAGAGGCTGGCCTTCTTACGGATGTCTTCAACAACATTCGCCTTTTTGCGTTCCTCTACCATTTCGTGGACCTTTAATTTCATTTCAGAAATGTGTCCTGATATCTCCCTGATCCTGTCCAATCGGGCGGCAGAAAGCTTCTTAAACTCATCCTCTTCAAACACTTCCTTCAATCCCCTAACATTTTCAATCAGGTCACTCTGGTATTTAATGGCCGTGGGCAGGATATGGTTTATGGCCAGGTCACCCAGTACCCTGGCTTCAATTTGTATTCTTTTGGTATACATCTCCAGCCTGACTTCTGTTCTACCCTCTATCTCCCTTTTTGAGAGTACATTCTGCCGCTCGTACAAGTCCACTGTTTTTTTCGTCAGGTATGCATCCATATTGGCAGGGACATCCCGCACATTGGATAATTTTCGCCTGGCTGCTTCTTTGATCCAATCCTCACTGTAATTATTTCCTTCAAAACGGATGGGCTTGGATTCAATGATATACTTACGCAGGACCTGGAAAATAGCCTCGTCCTTCTTTACCCTCTTTCCGATCAGGTTGTCCACTTCTTTCTTGAACAGTACCAGCTGATCAGCCACAGCCGTGTTCAGGGCGATCATGGGTGATGCAACATTGGAAGATGACCCAACTGCCCTGAATTCAAAACGGTTTCCGGTAAATGCAAATGGGGAAGTCCGGTTCCGGTCAGTATTGTCGAGCAGGATCCTTGGGATCTTGCCAATATTGAGCTTTAACTCCGTTTTTTCATCCGGGGTCATTTTTTTATCTGTCACGTTATTCTCTATAAGATCGAGCATTTCTGAAACTTTCGATCCAAGAAAAGTGGAGATGATGGCCGGGGGGGCTTCGTTTGCACCAAGCCTGTGTATGTTGCCGGCGGTAGTAATGGTAGCCCGCAATAAGTCAGCATGTTCATGAACGGCTTTGATGGTATTCACCAGGAAGGTCAGGAACAGCAGATTGCTGCGAGGTGTTTTTCCAGGGGCAAGCAAATTGATGCCATTGTCAGTCGCCATTGACCAGTTACAGTGTTTTCCCGAACCATTAACCCCGGCAAAGGGTTTTTCATGGAAAATAACCCTGAAGTTGTGTTTCCTGGCAATGTTTTTCATCAGGTCCATGATGAGCAGGTTATGGTCTGCCGCAAGGTTTGCTTCTTCAAAAATGGGAGCACATTCAAACTGGTTTGGCGCCACCTCATTATGCCTGGTTTTCACTGGAATTCCCAATTTATATGCTTCCATCTCGAAATGTTTCATAAAGGCAGAAACCCTTTCTGGTATGGAGCCAAAATAATGATCCTCCAATTGCTGATCTTTAGCAGATGCATGTCCCATCAATGTCCGATCTGTCAATACGAGGTCAGGCCGGGCGTAGAAAAGGGCTTCATCAATCAGGAAATACTCCTGTTCCCACCCCAGGTTCGAATTTACCTTGGTTACACTTCGGTCAAAATAAAGACAAACCTCTGTGGCCGCTTTGTCAAGGGCATTCATTGATTTCAACAGAGGAGTTTTATGATCCAGTGCCTCACCGGTGTAGGAAACAAAAATGGTGGGTATGGAGAGGGTATTGCCAACAATAAAAGCCGGGGAAGTAGGATCCCATGCAGTATAACCTCGTGCTTCAAAAGTATTCCTGATCCCACCACTGGGAAAACTTGAAGCGTCGGGTTCTTGCTGGACCAGTGCGCTTCCCGAGAAATTTTCGATGACCAGACCTGATTCAGTTATTTCGATAAATGCATCATGCTTTTCCGCAGTGCCATCCGTCAGCGGATGAAACCAGTGGGTATAATGGGTAGCACCTCTTTCAGTTGCCCAGGCTTTCATGCCAGCTGCAACCTCATCTGCCATCTTACGGTCTATGCGTGAACCTTTATCAATGGATCGCTGTACACTGCTGTAAGCTTCCAGTGAAAGGTATTTCTGCATCTTTTGTTTGTCAAATACATCAATACCGAAAAAATCAGAAATTTTATTGGAAGGGTAATTTATCTCTACAGGTTGCCTTCTGAGTACTTCCTGTAAAGCCTGGAATCGTAAATTTGCCATGATCTATTTTAATTAATTGATTTCAGATGGCAAATATATACTTATTTTATACTTACCCCCTCAAAAAACAATGAAAGTTATAAAAAAGTATAAAATAAATAGATTGTGGTGGATAAATATGGGGAATATCGTGGTTATTTATTCATTTCAGCATAATATTTGAAAAAATAAGGAATTGTCTCTATTCCCTTGTAGAAATGATCGAGTGGATAATTTTCATTCGGACTATGTATGGCATCCGATTCCAGTCCGAAGCCCATAAGGATGGTTTTTATTCCCAGCACTTCCTCAAAGTCTGAAATGATAGGGATGCTTCCCCCGCTTCTTGTAGGAACGGGCTTCCGGCCAAAAGTCTTCTCCATGGCCTTGCTGGCTGCCTGGTAAGCTACTGTATCTATAGGTGCAACATAACCCTGTCCACCATGAAGGCTCCTGACATCAACGCTGACACCTTCCGGAGCAATGGACCTGAAGTGATCTTCAAACAATTTATCCACATTGGCATGATCCTGATTCGGAACCAGCCGCATGGAGATCTTGGCAAAAGCTTTGGAAGGAAGGATGGTTTTAGCCCCTTTCTCTATATATCCTCCCCATATCCCATTCACATCAAGGCTCGGCCTGATCCCTGTACGTTCCATTGAAGTGTAGCCATCTTCTCCTGATACTGCATCCACATGTAATTCCTTTTTATATGCTTCTACATCAAACGGGGCTTTTGCCATTTCATCCCTTTCCTCTTTGCTGAGCACCAGAACGTCATCATAAAATCCGGGAATGGTGATTTCATTTTTATCGTTGGTCAATGAGGCAATCATTTTACAAAGTACATTCACCGGGTTGGCTACAGCTCCTCCGAAAAGCCCTGAATGGAGATCACGGTTGGGTCCCGTCAGTTCTACTTCCAGATAACTAAGTCCCCTGAGTCCCACAGTTATAGAGGGTATCTCAGTAGCTATCATGGTGGTGTCCGAAACAAGGATTATATCGGCTTTCAGTAATTCCTGGTTTGACCTGCAAAATTCCTTAAGACTGGGAGAACCAACTTCCTCCTCTCCTTCAATCATAAATTTTACATTACAGGGAAGCTGTCCCGTCTTCACCATGAATTCAAATGCCTTAACGTGCATAAAAAGTTGCCCCTTGTCATCATCGGCTCCTCTTGCCCATATCTTTCCATCCCGTATCTCCGGCTCAAAAGGATCAGAATCCCATAGATCAAGCGGCTCCACCGGCTGTACATCATAATGTCCATATATAAGCACAGTCGGGAGACCTTCTCCCACATGTTTGGAACCATAAATTACCGGTTGTCCAATGGTTTCCATAACCCTGGCTTCATCTGCTCCTGCCTCAAGCAAAGCATCTCTGAGCAGGCCAGCCGTTTCGATCATGTCTGGTTTATTTTCAGGCTTGGCACTGATGGATGGGACCCTGATAAGCTCAAAAAGCTCGTCCAGGAATCGTTGCTTATTCTCTTCTATATACTTCTGTATTTGATCCATTAAGAATTGATTTTAATTAGATGATTTTAGAAATTAATGATAATATACTGTCTAAGGGTTGTTCTCATTATCCACTTTCACATCCAGTCCATCGGCAATGATCTGGAGTTTTTGATAAAAATCCGTACCAAACTTTCGTTCGATAGCGTCTTGGACGAAAAGGTATACCGGTACATTTTCCATCTCACCATGTACCCTGGCAGGGTCGCAGACCTTCCAGCAGTCATAGTTTACTGCTTTCAGGCTGTGGTAATTTTTCACGCGTATGGGATATATATGGCAGGACACAGGCTTACGAAAACCGGTAGCTCCTTCCTCCCAGGCCTTCTCAATGCCACAGCGGGCGATATCGTTTTCAAATATGGCATAGGCACATTCATTTTTCCCGTCTACAAGGGTAGTAACCATTTCCTGGTCCGCATCCAGCACGGAGGTGCCCAGCTGTTCTACTGATTTTATTCCTTCCTCCCGGAGATATGGTTTGATCTTGTCATATTCGTCCTCGAGCAGTTTTACCTCATCTTCCTCCAGTGGAGCCCCGGATTCACCTTCTACACAGCAGATCCCCTTGCACTTTGCCAGATCGCAGACAAATTTCTCCCGGATGATGTCAAGGCTTACCACTTTATCCCCCAGCTCTATCATCGTAGGCACATCTTTCTTCATAAGATTATAAGTATGCACACAAATCTATTCATTATTGCCGGGATTTCAATTAGGGATCAGTACCTGAAATTATTTTTCTGGTTTGCGGGCATGTGTGATCAATTTTGTCCAGGCATTATTTCTCAGGACATTATTTAGACTGGATTACCTTATCACTCACTAATAAGACATTTGCATCCTTTAACTATTTAGAATGGGGTCAGATAATTGATCGGTAAGTCAACATTTAAGTCTCGGTCATTGTTATTGTTTTAGTTCAAAAATTAATAAACATAACATTATGACTAAAAAAGTTTTTACTCTGATCATTGCTATGGCAATGATGATAACTTCGGTTATCGCGCAAACTGCCCGTGTTCAGGTCATTCATAATTCCGCTGATGCTGCAGCAGCAGTGGTGGATGTATGGCTTGACGATGAACCTCTACTCAATGATTTCGCTTTCAGGACTGCATCACCTTACATTGATGCTCCGGCTGGTGTAAACTTTGATATTACGATTCAGCCTTCTACCAGTACCGATACCACGAACGGTCTATGGAGGAAAACCTTTCACCTTGAAGCCGGTATGACTTATGTCTTGGTGGCCAATGGGATTGTCAGCGGAAGTGGATATATGCCTGCCACCCCTTTTGATATTTATGTGAATGCCATGGGGCGCGAAGAAGCTGGTACAGC
>CAZXOJ010000107.1:7951-12950 GCA_964642325.1 uncultured Bacteroides sp.
CCACCCCTTTTGATATTTATGTGAATGCCATGGGGCGCGAAGAAGCTGGTACAGCCGGTAATTCAGATGTGCTTGTTTTTCATGGAGCTAGCGATGCTCCCACCGTGGATGTATATGAGCCTTATGCCGGACTACGCGCTGTGGATGATATGGCCTATGGTGAATTCCAGGGATACCTGGAACTGCCCAATGTAGATTATTCCCTTCAGGTGCAGACTTCAGATGGCCGTACAGCAGTTGCCGAGTATGGTGCTCCATTGGAAACATTGGGACTGAGCGACAGTGCCCTGATTGTGGTTGCTTCAGGTTTTTTGAACCCGGCCAACAACAGCAATGGTGAAGCTTTCGGACTCTACGTGGCATTGCCCATGGGTGGAGACCTGATCGCACTGCCTTCTGTGGATGTTGCTTCAGCACGCGTTCAGGTGATTCACAATTCAGCTGATGCAGCTGCCGCCATGGTTGATGTTTGGTACAACGACCAGGCCTTGATCCCTGACTTTGCTTTCCGCACCGCATCCCCTTTCATAGATGTGACTGCCGGAACTGAATTTGACATCACCATTCAGCCCCCCAGTAGCACAGATACTACAAACGGGCTCTGGAGAAAATCTTACACCCTCATGGGTGATGAGACCTACGTCCTGATTGCCAATGGGATTGTTAGTCCAAGCGGTTATTCTCCTACCACCCCGTTTGATATTTATGTAAAGGCCATGGGACAGGAAGAGGCTGGTACAGCAGGTAACACCGACGTACTGGTTTTCCATGGGGCTACTGATGCACCCACTGTAGATGTTTATGAGCCATATGCCGGACTACGCGCTGTGGATGACATGTCATACGGTGAATTCCAGGGATATCTGGAACTGCCCAATGCAGATTATTCCCTGCAGGTGCAGACTTCAGATGGCCGTACAGCAGTTGCCGAATATGCTGCTCCGCTGGAGACACTGGCACTCAGTGACAGCGCTCTGATTGTCGTTGCTTCTGGTTTTCTTAATCCAGCAAACAACAGCAATGGGGAAGCATTCGGACTCTACGTAGCACTACCCATGGGCGGTGACCTGATCGCTCTGCCTTCTGTTGACGTCGCTTCCGCACGTGTTCAGGTGATCCACAATTCAGCCGATGCGGCTGCCGCAATGGTTGATGTTTGGTACAACGACCAGGCCCTGATCCCTGACTTTGCTTTCCGCACCGCATCCCCTTTTATCGATGTGACTGCCGGAACTGAATTTGACATTACCATTCAGCCCCCCAGTAGTGCAGATACCACCAGCGGTCTCTGGAGAAAGTCCTATACACTCATGGGTGATAAGACTTACGTTCTGATCGCCAACGGGATCGTAAGCCCAAGCGGTTATACGCCTGCCTCACCTTTCGACATATATGTCAATGACATGGGGCGTGAAGAAGCTGGTACTGCAGGTAACACAGATATTCTTGTCTTCCACGGTTCAACAGATGCACCTACGGTAGATATTTATGAAGCCACCGCTGGTGAACTCATCAATGACCTCGCTTATGGAGACTACGATGATGATTACCTCGAACTGCCAACAGCAGATTATACACTGCAGGTAAGGGATGAGACAGGCGCTACGGTGGTAGCCAGTTTCTCAGCTCCGCTTGCTACCCTTTCCCTGGACGATTCTGCCCTGGTAGCCGTTGCTTCCGGATTCCTGAACCCATCGAACAATAGTGATGGAGCAGCATTCGGTATTTGGGTGGCCTTGCCGATTGGTGGTAACCTCATTGAACTTCCATCCGTGGCTACATCAACGAATGACATATTGAGCAAGCAGATTGACTTGCAAATCTGGCCCATTCCTGCTTCGAGGGACCTGACTATTTCTTTTACCCTTGATGAGGCTTCAGAGATTAATTTGGATATCCTGAATATCGCAGGACAGATGGTAATGAGCCGTGACCTGGGACCGAGAAGTAGTGGTTCCTATGCGGAGACCATTGATGTGAGCAATTTCAAAGAAGGTATATACCTGCTTAGATTTAAAAGCGGGAAAAGCTTCAGCACCAGTAAGATTAAAGTTGCAAGATAATTTTTGTTCGAGTTTGCATGCCAAAGAGGGTGCCCCGGCGGGGCACCCCCTTTTTTTACCCCATACAATTTTATGTAAATTGCAGCCCTATGCGTTCCTCTATCCTTTTCATATTATTGCTATGCTTGTTTACGATCCGCCCTGTAAAGGCTGCGGACCTTATCAATGATACATCTGCTCTTAACCAGGTTCGTACCGGGCTAAACCAGGTTTATAACTGTGACTTTGAAGCGGCTGAAAACACACTGGTTTACCTCCGAAGTTCATACCCCTCGCATCCCGTGACCAGTTTTTTCGAGGGACTCATATACTATTGGAAGTACTATCCATTGATCCCGGGGAACCCGGGAGCCGCAGATTTTGAAGAGGTCATGGAGGAGACCTGGCAACGATCAAGACTGCTGAAGGAAGAAGGAAATGAGACAGAAGGCGTATTCTTTGAGCTGATGTCAAGATCTTTCATCGTCATGTACTATGCTGATAACGGAAGTTCTTCCAAGGCCATATCCCACCTGGGGAAAATTTACAGGGATATTATGGCAAGTTTCGATTTGCAGCAAGAGTTTAACGAATTTTTCTTCATAACTGGCATTTATAATTATTACAGGGAAGTGTACCCGGAAGCCCACCCGGTCTATAAACCGGCTGCCATGTTTTTCCGGAAAGGAGATAAAGCCAGAGGATTGGAGATGTTAAGGTATGCGGCAGATGAAACAAATTTTATGAAGGTGGAGGCGGCTTTGTTCCTGTCGCTTATTTATATCAATTTCGAGAACAAGGTAGATAGTGCCGTAATGTATGCATCACGATTGCATCGGGATTATCCGGACAATGGATATTTTCTCTCAAAATATACAGAGATGCTGCTGGTAGATGAGCAATATGAAGAAGCCTTGGATCCCATTATGCAATTAATGAGTCTCGATGGTTACAATAAAATGAAGGGGACCATTCTGATGGGGATGTATGAGGAGAAGAAGCTGAAAAATGCGGAGAAATCCAGGATTTATTATGAGGAAGGGCTCAGGCTCGCTGAGGCATTTGATGAAAGGGCAAATTATATTAAGGCATACGCATTTATTGGGCTCAGTCGTTATTTCCATGAAAAAGGAGATGAAAAACAGGCCAGGGCTTATAGAAAGAAGGCAAAAAATGCCTCCAGTTTTACTTATTTCTATTAAGATTAACCTGGATATAATCAACAACCATGGTAAAACCCTTCATACAAATTATTGTTTCCCTGCTGACATTCTCAATACTCACCAGCTGCAAATCACAAAAGAATATGGCAGGGCATGAAGATATCAAGCCTTCCAAATACACTATAGAATCCCTTGCAGAATCAAACAATCTATTCGCTGTCGACCTGTTCAAGCAAATACAGTCGGCATCAGATAACCTGATCTTCTCTCCTTATAGCATTGGGACTGTGCTGGCTATGATTTACACTGGAAGCGGGGGTAAAACATTGGCAGAAATGAGTGAGGTGCTCTATTTCCCTCCTCCCGAATTGCTGGATCCGGTTGAATCTGGAATGAGAAAAAGCTTGCAGGCGACGGATACAATGCAGGGGACTGATTTTCGACTTGCCAATGCTATATGGGCACAGGATAACTTCAGTTTTTTACCTGACTACCTGGGCAGGGTGGAAAAACTTTATGACGCCCCGTGTACCCTTATGGATTTTGTTAATACTTCAAACCGGGAAGAGAGCAGGAAAAAAATCAATCATTGGGTTGAGGATAAGACCAATAACCGGATCCCTGACCTGATACAACCGGGCATTCTGGATGCCAGTACCCGGATGGTCCTGACCAATGCAATCTATTTTAATGGTGGCTGGTTGTTCCCGTTTGACAAAGCGGCGACCTCTCCCTCATTGTTTCATACCAGTAAACAGGAAAGTATTAAAACAGATTTCATGCATCAGACCAGGTCGTATCCATATTATGAAGACCAGGAGATCCAGGCCATTAGTTTACCTTATAAAAACAACCGGATGGCCCTGGTGGTCATTCTTCCCAAATCAATTGAGGGATGGAGGATGATCAGCCAGGTCATCAATTATGAACGGATTAAGCTGGTCACATCCGGGATGGAAACCAGGGAAGTCCAAATTGCCCTGCCGAAATTTAGGTCAGAGCTTCAGATTAATCTCAGGCAGGAACTGATTTCCATGGGCATGGGTTCAGCTTTCAGCCAGAATGCAGATCTTTCTGGTATGACCGGTGAAAAAAACCTGTATGTTGATGAGGTCATCCATAAGGCTTTTATAGAGGTTAGTGAAACGGGGACTGAAGCAGCTGCGGCAACTGCAGCGATTATTGGCCTGAAATCAAGCCTTCGTGATGATCCTGTCAGGTTTAGCGCCGACCATCCATTTGTCTTTTTCCTGCTTGACCGGCAGACCGGCTGTATTATTTTCACTGGCCGGCTTGTGAAACCCTCATAAAATCAGTAAATTCGGGCATGCGTCATACTGCAGAGCAAATCGTTAAGGATTCCCGTTTCCAGTTGCTGGATAAGCTGCATTTTGATGATATTGTAGATTTTGCCACCAAGTATGTCCGGAAAAGGACACGCAGTATGTTCATTTACCTGGTCCTTATCATTATTTTTTTCATCCTTCAATGGTCAGCTTTCCTATTTGGAATATTTGCAAACGACATGAATACCATCTCCCTGCTGAAACAATTCCTGTATGGCCTGATTATTTCCCTGACCATTGTCATCCCTATTCATGAATTGATCCATGCTTTGGGTTATTTTTTACTGGGAGCAAGGAAGATCAGGTTTGGTGCTGTATTAAAGCATTTTTCATTTTATGCAGTGGCGGATGATTTTGTGGCCAACCGGAACGCCTTTATTTTCCTGGCGCTATCCCCATTCGTCATTGTTTCATTGTTAAACCTTGCAGGCTTCGTTTTTGTACATGG
>CAZXOJ010000108.1:0-12904 GCA_964642325.1 uncultured Bacteroides sp.
ATTCATCAATAAGGCCATTAAAAAGTTTAACCTGAACAATGAAGAGGAATTGTTACAATTATTCGGTGACGATTTCAGAAGGGTAATTGCCCCATATCAGACAGGAGGCTCTCATGAGAATGATGATACTCCATTCGGTATCCCCAGGGCGGGCATTGGGTATGGCATGGCTACACATAATCCATTAAGCGAGGCTGGAATGGATGAAATCAGGGAATACCCCTGGCCAGACCCTATAAATATTGACCTGTCAAAAATCCGCAGTGATGCCGAAAAACACCATGGAGAATATGCCATCTTAGGGGGGGACTGGTCTCCCTTCTGGCATGATCTGACAGATCTCCTCGGTATGGAGAACATGTTTATTAAAATGTATACGGAACCGGAGCTGGTAGAAAGCATACTGGAGAAAATTATGGATTATTACATGAAAGTAAGCAGCAGGATATTCGATGAGGCTGCCGACCTGATCGATATATTCTTTGTTGGCAATGACTTCGGAAGTAATACGGGTCCCCTGCTGGATGTCAGCCTCTTCGACAGGTTCATCGTGCCGCAACTCAGGCGCTTAGCCGAACTGGGTCACCAATATGGGCTGAAGGTGATGCTGCATTGTTGCGGGGGCTTCCGTGAGCTGATCCCTTCAATGATTGACGTTGGACTGGACGGTTTGCATGCCATACAACCCAGTTGCAGGGGGATGGACATAGGGGAATTGAAGAAGGAATTCGGGGACAGGATCGTTTTCAATGGTTGCATTGATTCTAATTTTGTCCTGATCCAGGGTACTCCGGATCATGTGCGACAGGTAACAGAAAGAACCATTGACATTATGAAACCGGGTGGAGGATTTATCGCCGGGGCGAGCCATGATTACTTGCTTGAAGAGACCCCCGTAGAAAATGTCCATGCCATGTTTGAAACCATAAAATCTCATGGAAAATATTAGCATACCCACCTTTGACCTGATTATTATTCTTGCTTACCTGCTTATCATAATTGTTATCGGTATTTTATCTGCCAGGCGGAAAAAAGTCAGCAGTGAAGGTTTTTTCCTGGCAGGCCGGTCATTGAACTGGGCCATGATAGGTGCTGCATTATTTGCCGCCAACATTTCCACCATCCATATGGTGGGATTGGCAGCCAACGGGTTTAAGGACGGGATTGTCTGGGGTAATTTTGAATGGATGGCCACCTTCCTGCTGATCATCCTTGCCCTGTTTTTTGCACCCTTTTATTTCAGGAACAAGATATCCACCCTGCCTGAATTCCTGGAAAAAAGATATGGTCCCAATTCAAGATCATTTTTTGCATTTATTGTGATCATCACGGCCCTGTTTTCACATATTGGGATCAGCCTGTATGCCGGAGCTGTTGTATTGAAGACTTTCTTTGGAATTGACATAATGGTCTCCATTATTGTTATATCCTTTATAACAACCCTGTACAGTATTCTCGGCGGTTTGCGGGCCATCGTAGTAATTGAGTCATTCCAGTCTGTAATCCTCATTGGGGGCGCAGCCCTGCTGACCATCCTGTCCTTCAACCTGCTTCAGGACCAGGGGATACATTCCATGGCTGAATTGAAGGAGGTATTAAAACCCGGGCAGTTGGATATACTTCAGACCGGGAAAACCTCTATACTTCCCTGGTATGCTATACTCCTGGGATATCCGGTTCTGGGTATCTACTACTGGTGTGCCGATCAGACCATAGTACAAAAGGTGCTGGGGGCGAAAACAATGGCTGACGCCCAGAACGGACCACTTTTTGCCGGTTTCCTGAAGATCTTACCGGTATTCATTATGGTTTTCCCGGGGATACTGGCCTATGCCCTGTTCTCTGATCAGATTGCTGATCCCAATGATACACTGATGGTCCTGATCTCGAATGTGCTTCCAAGTGGTCTCATGGGTTTGATGACGGCTGCCTTGCTTGCTGCCCTTATGAGCACCATATCTGCCGGATTGAACAGCGTGGGTACTCTGGTATCCTTTGATATCGTTAAAAGGATCCGTCCGTCCACACCTGATAAGATTGTACTGAGGACGGGGCGGATCGCAAGCCTGGTTGTGATTTTACTGGCCATATCCTGGTCCCCGTTGATAGGGCGGTTTGAAAGTATCTTCGATGCCGTATCCATAGTACTGTCCATGTTATCCCCCCCGGTAGCAAGCGTATTTGTCATGGGAATCCTTACATCAAAGGGAAATGACAGGGTTGCCCTCTCAACTATGATATTTGGACTGGTGGCCGGGACCATCGTATTTTGCCTTGACTTTGATCCTATTTCAGGTTCAAAACTGATTACTGATGGTCTGGGCATACCATTCCTCATGCAGGCCTGGTGGTTGTTTGTTCTCTGCGTTGTATTTTACTTTACCCAGAGCCTATTTTCAAAACCCCGGCCATTGGCAGAGATCCAGCATCTTATCTTCACAAAGGAGGATTTCCGGGGATTTAGATCCAGGATATCAAGTATCAAAGATCCGCGAATCTGGGCTGGGATACTGTTAATCATTATGATCGCTCTCTACATCTATTTTGGATAAAAACTAATGCTAACCAGATCATGAAAAATTTGTTTTGGGTCATCGGCCTGTTTCTTATAACACATCAGGCTTGCTGTGATAAAAGTGCAGAGCAATCAGCAGAAAACACAGCCACCAGGTACGGAACCGTTATCAGGGTAAAACCCGAAAAACTGGATGAGTATAAAGCCCTGCATGCCAATCCCTGGTCCGGTGTGAATAAGATGATCAGGGAATGCAATATCAGGAATTATTCGATCTACTACCGGGATGGATATCTCTTCAGCTATTTTGAGTATACCGGGAAGGATTTTGAGGCAGACATGCAGAAGATGGCCCTGGATTCCCTCACCCGGGAATGGTGGAAGTTAACCGATCCCTGCCAGGAACCAGTAGAATCTGCAGGAGAAGGAGTCTGGTGGGCAGACATGGAGGAGGTCTTCCACCTTGACTAATGCATTTCAGTCCCACATTCTCCAAGTCCTCCGCGGTAATAATTAAACTGCACATTTGGGTGATCTGCCAGGAGTGACATTGGGACTGCACTATCGATGATCTTTTTACCGATCATAAATGCAGTCAGGCGCTGTCCGAATGGATTATCATGCGTTCCGGCCTGCCATATGGAAATTTTATCCGTCATCCAGGTTTGCACCGGTCCAACGGTTATGGCCTGTAATGGTATATTAGTCACCACCCCACCTGCGCTTGTCCTGGCATTCTGCATGCATGTGACCGGGTGAAGGTCAACGATACGGGTGCTCAGTTTCCTGTATTCCTCCGGACTTGGGGGAGCATTTGTGTATTTCCCTTCCCTTTTCAGGGGATCATTGAAGGCCCAGTGTTTAATATCGCCCTGGCCGCCTTGCATTACCGCACAGCGGGCACCACTTTCCCAGCTTTCAATATATTCTGTGACATCGGCCTTGGGAAAATGAAGGTTCTGCTCCGGCATTCTCAATTCCGGCCGTATCCTGTTGAAGAAAAGGTCTCGGTCTGCCTTTTCGAAAGATAAGGGATGGGAGGGATCAAGTTCCTTTCCATCCTGGTACCATTCATCCATCCCCCAAAAATGGGCATTTGAAAGGTCAAGATTAAATTCGTTGACCAGGCGGGCTACCAGGGGAAGTTGTTCAGTCGGACCGATGGGACCGCAAATCCCAACGGGATCATCAGGCGTTGCCTGCCTCCATGCAGTAATATATTCCAGGGCTTCTGCAAGATAAAAATCTTCTATCGTATCATAAAATACCACCCTGAATCCTTCCCTGGAAAGTTCCTGCAGATCATTGGCGTTAAGTTTTGCTACATCGTCAAGCAGGGCATTATCAAGCGTGGTGTAATCCCACCAACCCGGTGCCAGCATACTGGTTTTTCTAGCCATAATAATTTTAATTTATCTGGGTTATTAGTTTTAATTTATCCTTGCCCAGGATATCCAGCAATACGTTATCCTGTGGGAATCCATGTCCCAGATGCTGGCGGAATCCTTCGGCATATTCGAAGCCTGATTCATCACCCCGGGACCTGGCAACGCTCTTCATGGCCAGCAGGTATTCATCCACTTTGTGATGAGCCATCAACCAATCTCTCTGGCTTGCATGGCTGGCCAGCATTTTCTCCTTGGTCTCAATTTCTGCACTGATGTCTACGAACAGGCCTGGCTTAATTCGATTCCCAAATTTATCCTTAGATTCTACGGCATCTGTATAATAAAGGTAAGGAACCGGACCATATGGTTTCTCCGGGATGGCCATGTTTTTCATACCGGTTGTAAAACAGGCAGTTTGAACAATTTTGCTGCTTATTTCGTGATCCAGCATATAATCGTCAGGACTGTGGGTAAAAACAATAGACGGCTGGAGCTTCCTAACCAGGGCAGAGGCTTTATCGATTGATTCGCGCTGATAGAAAATGTAAATATCCTCGAAATCCAGACAGTGGTACCTGCCCCCGATTACGCCTGCCGCATTATTGGCTTCGGCCCTTCTTAAGCTGATGATTTCCTCCCTGCTATGTGTGGCAGTGCCCTTATCACCAAGGCCAATGGTTGCAATATGTATGCTATAGCCCGCTTTATATAGCAGGGAGAGGGTTCCTGCACAAAGGATCTCAGCATCATCTGGATGTGCGAAAAATGCCAAAACCGACTTATTCATATTTCATGCTAGTTAAGCTTTTCAGCATTGCCAGTTTCCACGGATTTGTAACAGGCGGCAAGGACTTTCTGACTCTGCAGTCCGATGGTTTCGTTATTTAGTGGCGCACGATTTTCAAGCAAAGCGTTTGAAAATTCAATGATTTCAGAAAGGTAGGTATTTTCGGGCTCCGGATTGATACTTATGGCATCAGTCTTCTCCCTGCCCTGTTGTGCATCATAGCCCGTGGCTTGGC
Organism: uncultured Bacteroides sp.; assembly: GCA_964642325.1. Lineage (GTDB taxonomy): Bacteria > Bacteroidota > Bacteroidia > Bacteroidales > SM23-62 > SM23-62. The sequence goes on from CAZXOJ010000108.1 coordinate 4,926, forward strand.
TTTCGAGGTAAGCCACCATTTCCCCGGTATCTCCCTGTCCTACGGTCCCTTTTGCCAGAATACTCCCCATGGAACCGTACAATTCCAGTACATTTTTACTGCTGTTATCAGGGATGCAGAAGAATGTATCGACTGTAGCCAGGGCCCCGTTTCTGAATTTGAGGGAAACAATGGCTGAATCTTCTGATTTGTAATTGTGAACATTGTTGCTGATAAAGCAGCTTACTGTGTCAATCTCACCAAAGAACATCTCCAGGAGATCTATGCAATGGCTTCCCATATCCATTAATGATCCGCCGCCGCCGGTAAGCGGATCCTGTCTCCAGGCTCCATCAATTGGGGGATACCAGCAGGATAACTGTGCCCTGCCAAATACCGGTTTTCCAATTTTACCCTCATTGACCATTTTTAGGGCGGCCTGATGCTGGGTATGAAATCTCATCATCAGGGCTGTACCCAGCACAACCCCCGCATTGCTGCAGGCTGATATCATTTTCTCGGCTTCCTCCACGCTCATGCCCAGGGGTTTCTCACAAAGCACATGTTTCCCGGCTTCGGCACAGGTAATCACATGTTCGAGATGAAGATTAGCTGGTGAAGCGACATAGACGGCATCGATCCCGGACTCAAGCAATTCCTTGATGGAACCTGTCGCTTTGGCTCCATGTTCCCGGGCTACTTCTTCGTTGGACTGCTGGTCAATGTCAAAAACTGCATGTAAGATGGCGTTCTCCGCCGGATAAATTCCTTCAGGAATGGTCCTTCTACGGGCTATTCCCCCCGATCCGATGACACCCCAATTTATTTTCCTATCATTCATTGTTATTTAATTTTAAGAGTAAGCCAGGATTACTTTTCTAAGCGCATCCCCGATTTGTTCGCAATCTTCCGCAGTAAAAGTCGGAAATGCAAAACATGTGAATGTATGTGATTCATGCCATACAGCATTGGGGACTTCCACATTGCTGTAATCCACGCTTTTTTCATCAGCAAATTCTTTCGAAGTAAAAGGAAATCCGCTTTTTCCAAATGCACGATGCTCCTGGAATGCATGTTCTGTATGGCACTGGGGCCAGAATACCTTCCACACAGGAGCTCCTTCAGCAACCACAGCATCAACAAATTCTTTAATATCACAGCCCATATTATCAATATCCAGGGAGAAGGCCATAACGAACCATCCGTTGCGGCGCTCTTCAGAGTCAACAGGGACATGTAAAACCCGGGGGAGATCCTCAATGCGATCTATGATAATATGTGCGTTCCGTTGCCTGTTAGGCATATTCCAATTGTCCATTCTTTCCAGCTCGGCAATGCCAATGGCGGATTGCATCTCCGTCATCCTGTAGTTCCAGCCCACCATATTATGAATATAGGGGAGTTTCTGCTCTAATTCCAAAAGGCTCAACCGCTGCTTTACGTCATAACCATGGTCTCTGAAGCTCCTGGCAATCCATGCCATTTCCTCATCGTCGGTAGTCACCATACCTCCCTCACCCCCGGTCGTAAAAGTTTTATTCTGACAGAAACTGCAGGCAGCCATATCTCCGAGTGTTCCGGTTTTCTTTCCTTTATAGGAACCTCCAAAGGCCTCGGCATTATCTTCAAGTACGAATAGCTTATGTTTTTTTGCAAATGCATTAACAGCATCCATATCACATACATTCCCATAAAGATGCACAGGCATAATAGCCTTGGTCCGCTCATTTACAAGTTTTTCCGAAGATTCTATGCTTATGCAATGATCATCGATATTAACATCTGCAAACCGCGGTATTGCACCGGCCTGAATGATGGAAAAACTGGAAGCAATAAAAGTATAACTTGGCACAATTACTTCATCCCCGGGTCCTATTCCCATTGCAGTAAGTGCAACATGAAGTGCAGCCGTTCCGGAGGAGACATTTATGGCAAATTTACTGCCCTGCCATTCAGCGAATTTTTTCTCGAATTCCATGCCTTTTGGCCCTGTCCAGTAGTTAACTTTTCCAGAACGCAAAACCTCCTCTACAGCCCTGATGGAATTTTCATCAAGGCTGGGCCAGCCTTGCATCTGATTTGAAACAGCTTTACTTCCTCCATTAATTGCCAGATCTTTCGACATAATTAATTAATATTTAAGTTATTATGATATTTGTTTGATGTGAGTACCAGAAGCTTCGGGATACCCCATGAAGATAATAAACTTATGGTAAATTTTGGCTATTAACAGTTTTAGGCAGTAAAGAGATGGCCACAATTCCCAATACTGCAAAGATAATTAGCGCTGAAAATCCGGTAGTATAGCTACCGCTCTGGTCCCTTAGCCATCCTACCAGCACGGGAGCGAGAGCCTCACCAAGTACATCAGCACTGATAATGACACCCATGATCCGGCCCAGGATCCTGACACCAAATAATTCAGCAGCCATCAATGGAATGATCATATAATCCCCGCCAAGTGCGATCCCGAATATAATAGCGAATAAATAGATTACACCGGGTGTGGAAGCAGCATATAACAATGGGATTGAACAGGAAACGAGTGTGAAAATCAGGATCATCACATATTTTTTTGGCAGTTTATCTGCCAGCCAGCCCATCAGGAGACGGCCTATAATGCTGGAGGCCAGGACCAGGGACATGATACCGGCTGATTGTATCTGTGTATACCCAAGGTCAAAACTGAAAAAGAGTTTAAGGTTTTGACTGGTTCCACTGACTGCTGCAATGGAAAGCATGCTTCCAATGATCAGCAAGTACACATTGCGCTTTTTTAAAATGGCACGGAAGGGTATTTTCTCCTTTTCGAGGCCTGAATGGATTAGCCTTGATGCTGGATTATCCTTTATGAACCAGATCATCGGAAATGCGATGACTATCATTCCGAATCCCAGGATCATCAATGCATTCTGCCAGCCGAATGATTGATTTAGCCAGTTAGCAATGAGGGGAACCAGCATTCCTCCAACGCCAATCCCAATGTAGGCAATTCCCATCGCTTTACCCCTTGAACTGTCAAACCATCTGGAAATCAACACCTGGTTTGGCAAAGGCCCCCCTGACATGTATGCCAGGGCATTGATAAAATAGAATAAATAAAAGAGCCATAATGAAGTCATACGGCCAAGCCCTATCAGGGCAATTCCTCCAAGGAGGATTCCGACAAGCATTACGCGACGGGGACCGAAACGGTCTACTATCCATCCCGTGAGAAAGGCAAAAAGGGCCAGTATAACTTTTCCAACAGCATTACCCGAAGTTACGGTAGCCCGTGACCATCCAAAATCCTCCAGCCAGAAATCGTAGAAAAAAGGAAGGCCATAAAAAGCTATGCCTACAATTGAAAACAAGCTTAAAAACCCTGTTGCACCAACTTTAAATTGTTCGAGGCGGGTATTTTCCGTAGACATATTTGAAAATATTAAATGTAAGGGTTAATTGTAAAAGTTTACAATTTGTTTTTTAGCAGACAGGATATTGGCAGGCGGAACATTGGGTGGAAGAATACCGCTTCCTATGATCAGGTTCTCGTGATCTTTAAGTGAATTTAAGGTCTTATTGATGATATCCTCAAGTTCTCTTGTATTTTGTGAGGTAAATAGTTGGGGAGGCAGGTTTACCCTGAAGACTGTATCCGGGAATTCGTGTAAAACTGTTTTGATCGCTTCCATAGGGATGGTAAAATCCAGCAGAAACTGCGTTGCCCCGGTTGAGATCATATCATGGAGAATGGGCAGGGTATTCCCCCCGATTATGAGGGTACGCTGAAGGACACCAAGATTCGTAAGGGAACGAAAAATATCCCTGTGAAAAGGCAGGATTAATTCCTTATAGGTTTGGGGAGATAACATAGGGGGACTGGCAAATGAATCAAAAACTACTACACCTGCTCCGATATCGGCAAAGGCCTTTGCATAGATTTTGATTACCTCGGTACAAAAACCTAGCAGCGGGATAAGTTTTTCAGGATCCGTCAAAGTTTCCATCAGCACAGTTTCTTTTGGACAGATCTTACTGGCCATGGTAAAAGGACCGGAAATCCCTCCACGCACCGGGATAGAACCTTCATGTCTTTGAAGCATGGATGCTGCTGCGGAAATAAAAATCTCCATTCTGCCGCTTATTCTGCCTGGAACTTCAAGTTTATCAATTTCACTAATTGAACCTAATATGGGACTTTCAATCTCGGGCATCATGATATTCGGATCTCGCAATACAGAACATCCGACAGCCTCAGCCTCAATGTTGTATATATCGTATGCTGCTGTTAATGAATCAGACTCCAGTTCTTCTGCTTCAAAGGTCAAAGCATCGATGATGTCCTGTTTCTTTTGTCCAAAAGTAAAAGGATCAGCTTTTAGAAATGCCGGTTTCAGATCATAGATAGCTGGCATAAAGGGAGGCCGGTCCACAGGTTTCCCATTTAATAGGTTTTCAAGTCGTTCTGTGGCTGTCATAAATGATGCTAGTCGTCATCATCCGAGAAATTATTCGGTGCATTTTTCTCGTAAAAATATATCCGGAGCCTTGCCACGCCTTTAGCATAATCCACCCTGCCTACCTGTACCTTTTCAACGGGGAATCCGCTCATGTTGGAGAGATCCTTCAATAATTCTTCATACCTGTCAGGTTTGAGCAGGTCCATATTATTATACACGATGGTTTTGCGGATCAACTTGTTTCGCACCAGAAAACCCTGGGCAGACCAGGCAATAAGGATGAGGATGCTATCTGCGAACAGTGCCCGAAACAAGCCCATATCGGCTGTGATCAGGGCATTTTTTACGGATATGCCGATGACGATGAACAGGAAGGTCATTTCCCGGATGGGAATGGGGGCTGTCCGGTACCTGATGATCCCGAATACGGCGAAGAGTCCCAAAGCAAAACCAATCTGAAAGGTAGCTGCATCGAGTAAATTGCATACTATAAATACAATACTGCTGACGAGGAGATAGGTGAAAAAATAATCAGCCCTCTGGGATACACGGAAATATAACACTCGGGCAATGAAGAGTATGATCCCAAAATTGTAAAAGAACCGCAAAACGGTGGGCCAGAATTCTGCTGAATTGAATGAATCCAGTCCAAAAAGGTTATTGACAGTTGATTCTAAAATTAAGGTTTCCATTTTATTTTTTTATTTGCTATGTATTGGTTTTCTTCAATTCGTCAGTAAATGCAGCCGATATGGAAGAAGCAATGCTGGTGCCTATCCTTTCAATAAATTCTATCTGGAACTCCTCGAAAACCTCGAGGGTAGCTATTTCTATGACACCCGTGATTTCTTCATTCAGACGAAGTGGGACGATCAGCAGGCACCTGGGATTATCTTCTCCCAGTCCGGATTTAATCCTTATGTAATCTTCCGGGATATCTGTCAGGAATATGGTATTTCCTTCCTGTACACACCTGCCGACAAGGCCCTCTCCAACCTGTATGGTTTTCTGCAAATGCTTGACCCGGTCGTAGGCATAACTGGATACCAGTTCAATTACTTTCTCCCCATTTTCCCCCGATCGTATAAGAAACAATCCGCCCACTTTTGCACCCAGGTATTTCACAAGTTCGGAGATCAGCTTGCTGGCCAGCTTATCAAGGTCATCTGTGTGTTCTCGCAGTATCTCACTGAACCTGGCAATGCCCTGGTTTGACCAGTTCCTGCGTTCATCCTCCCGTTTGCGTTTTTCTTCTTCAATGGTAGCCATCCTGAGGTTCTCTCTTAATTGAATAAGGGAGTTACCCAGTGTATCACCATCACTCAGGGGCTTAAAATCGCTTTTGAAATTTCCTTTGCCCATCTCTTCTGAAAAATGGGTCAGGTTTTTCAATCCCTGTATCAGGCTGTTCAGTGCCAATCCTATTTGCCCGAGTTCATCCTTCCCCTCCCTGAATTTTTCTTCAGGGATGATACCATTGCCCATGGATGAAATGGTATTTCTGTACTTTTTTATCGGAATGGAAATGGAATAGAAAAGTAGGATGGCAATCAATATGGCAGCCAATGCGATGATGATCCCGTTGATCAAAATGATGCTCCCACTGCTTGAATAGGTGGTTCGGATTGCCAGCTGGGCCTCCTGGGCTTGCCCTTCAAAATTCTGGATCAGGTCAAGCAGTTGATTGTCAGTAAACCGGAAGGAGTTCAGGAGTGCCGGTAATTCTGAAGGCCTTAAAAGAGAATCAGCATCAGCCTTCATATAAAGGATGCTGATAAATCCTGAGATATGTGTTAGCAGGGAATCATTAATAAAGGTGTAGAGGTTTCCATAGATTTCTCTCTCCCCCTGCTCCCATCCCGATGACAGATCTGATATCTGTTCGTGGGTACCAGGCATCTTTGTCTGCAGGAGGGACCTGACATCATTTAGTATGGGAGAATCGGTATCCCGGCCAGAGGACTCCCATGACCGAAGGTTCTCCTTTGTCTGAAGGATGATGGATCTGAATTCCGACAGGGCCCGGATGGAGGGGTTCATGATTTCGCTGACTTCCTGCTGTGTGTCCCGGATGTTAACTATGGTCCGGTGTGATATTACAGTATTGGTAATGACTGCTATGATAAGCAGGCTGAAGCCAAATGCAATTCTGAATCCAAATGTCCTGGAAAATCTCATCTCAAAGGATATGATTACTCACCAATAAAAATAGAGAATAATTTCTAAATGGATACAGTATAAGACAGGGTATGATTAAATGTTTTCCACTGCCTGTTTTAACTGATCTAATGCATTCTGGAGGGAGGACCTGGGACAGGCAAAATTCAGTCGCTGGTATCCGGTTCCTCCAGGGCCGAAACTGGGACCGTCATTACAGCCTATCCTTGCATCCCTGGTCATAAAATCCCTTAATTGTTTACTTTTCATCCCAAGGCCCTTCATATCCAACCAGGCAAGGTAAGTGGCTTCGGGTGGAATAACACTGACCCCTGGAAGGTTTGATGCCGCGAAATCCACAAGGAGGTCTGCGTTCCCTTTCAGGTATACCAGCAATTGATCCAGCCAGTCCCCTCCCTGGCTGTAAGCTGCCTCCATGGCAATGGTCCCGAAAATATTTCCCATGAATAAATGGCCTTTCTGGGCTTCATGGCCAAACCCGGCGCGTAATTTTTCATTGGGTATAATCACAGCAGAGGAGGAGAGTCCCGCGAGGTTAAATGTTTTGCTGGCAGCTACACAGGTAATGGTATTGTCGGCGATCTCATCGCTGAGGGTACTCAGCGGGGAATGTACATGGGGAGATAAAACAAGATCGGAATGGATCTCATCTGACAGGATGATAATATTATTTTCAAGGCAAAGATCAGCAAGTTTTTTCAATTCCTCCGGTGACCATACCCGGCCTACTGGATTGTGGGGATGGCTCAGTATCAATAATTTTGTATCAGTATCTATCTTTTTTTTGAGATCATCCAGGTCCATCCTGTAATATCCGTCTTCCTGAACGAGGGTATTGTAAACAAGTTTACGCTTGTTATCCCTGACCACTGAGAAAAATGGATGATAGACCGGGGGCTGCACAATGATCTTTTCCCCTTCCCTGGAAAACGCATTGACTGCCAGGCTGAGGGCAGCTACAACACCCGGCGAGAAAAGGATCCAGTCCCGCTCAATAGACCAGTCCTGGCGTTTTTTGTACCATTTGATAATGGCCTGGTAAAAGGATTCGGGCCGGATGGAGTATCCCAGGATCTCATGTTCCATTCTGTTCCGGATGGCTTCCATGATAAAATCGGGGGTACGGAAATCCATATCTGCCACCCACATGGGGATGAGATCACTGGTTCCGAAGTATTCACTGGTATAATCAAACTTAAAGGAATTTGTGTTTTCCCGTTTGATCGGCTCATCAAAATCGTAATGCATACTCAAATATAATATCTTTGGTGTAAAATCATGATGGCATGCCGCTAAGACCAAAGAAAAGTCTCGGTCAACATTTCCTAAAAGACGAAAACATTGCACGAAAAATCGTGAACAGTCTTCAGTATGAACAGG
>CAZXOJ010000109.1:0-12872 GCA_964642325.1 uncultured Bacteroides sp.
ATGATCTATCTTTACCCGGACTATCTGCCCAGCTCTCCCAACTGGCGGCAGCCTGTAGGGGAGGTAATGTGGATCCTGACCTGCTGCAACCCGATGCAGCATCTTTTACCGTATCCAACCTAGGTGCATACGGGGTAGAAATGTTCACACCGGTAATAAACCTGCCCCAGGCCGGGATTTTGGGCGTCAATACCATCATCCAGCGCCCGGCCCAGCTGGAGGGGGGAGCCTTTGGATTTGTGCCTTTCATAGGGCTTTCACTTACCTATGATCACAGGGCCATTGATGGGGGACCAGCAACATTGTTGCTGGCCGAGATAAAGCATGAAATTGAAACATTTGATCACGACTTAATAAAACTGTAATAAAATGCCTAAACGACAATTTTTAGATCCGGAAAAGATCAGGAAACCACGGACCCTGAACATTGATCCGATACCGGTAAACGCGTATGAAAAGTCCATCGAGGATGAGCAGGTAAATTTTTCCAAAGATGATTTTTTAAGGATCTTTCGCGATATGGTCATCATCCGCGAGTTTGAGACCATGTTAAACCTGATCAAGACCACGGGTGAATATCATGGGATCTCCTACAATCACCCGGGACCGGCCCATCTTTCTATCGGACAGGAGGCTTCAGCTGTAGGTATGGCCTACCTGCTGGACCAGGATGATTACATTTTCGGATCCCACCGCTCACATGGGGAGATCCTGGCGAAGGGATTGTCGGCCATACAGAAACTCGGGGATGATGACCTGATGGATATCATGAAGACTTACTTCGATGGACAAATCCTGGGAATCGTTGAAAAGGGCCACAAGGGAGATGTCAAATCCCTGGCCATACGTTTCCTGGTCTATGGCACGCTGGCTGAGATCTTTGCGAAGGAGACGGGATTTAATAAGGGACTCGGAGGCTCCATGCATGCTTTCTTTACGCCCTTCGGCATCTATCCAAACAATGCTATAGTGGGAGGCTCGGGAGACATTTCCGTGGGTGCGGCATTGTATAAGAAAGTAAACCGGAAACCGGGTATTGTGGTTGCCAATATCGGGGATGCATCCCTGGGTTGCGGTCCCGTGTGGGAAGGCCTGGCCTTTGCTACCATGGATCAGTTCCAACAGCTATGGGAAGGAGACCAGAAGGGTGGGCTGCCCCTGATCTTTAACATCATGAATAACCAGTACGGGATGGGGGGACAGACCTGTGGGGAAACCATGGGTTACGAGGTTGCAGCCCGTGTTGGTGCTGCCCTTAATAAGCAAAATATGCATGCCGAGCGGGTCGACGGTTTTAATCCCCTGGCCGTGATCGATGCCTATCGCAGGAAAATGGATGTGATCCGGCAAAAGCAGGGTCCCATCTTCCTGGATGTACTGACTTACCGTTTCAGCGGACATTCACCCTCTGATGCTTCAACCTATCGCAGCAAAGAGGAACTGGAAGCCTGGCAGGGAGTAGATTCTATCATTACTTACGGAGAAGAACTGATGAATGGCGGTGTTGCTGCAAGACCGGCCCTGAATAAGATCAAAGAGGAAACTGCAGAACTGGTTAAATGGGCCATGACCCAGGCCATAAATGATGAATTGTCACCACGTATGGACCTGGTTAAAACGACGGAACTGATTGGGGAGATGATGTTCTCTAATGGTTCTGAGGACAGGATGGAGGACAGGCAACCTGAGGTTTCCATTTCAATGGAGGAGAATCCGAGGGTGAAACAGATAGCAAAGAAGGAACGTTATGCATTCGATGCCGAGGGGAAACCTTACTCGGGATTAAAACAATACCAGTTACGTGACGGGTTGTTTGAAGCTATTGTAGACCGTTTCTATAAGGATCCCACCCTCGTAGCCTATGGTGAGGAAAACCGGGACTGGGGTGGTGCATTTGCCGTATACCGCGGATTGACAGAAGCGCTTCCCTATCATCGCCTGTTCAATTCCCCCATTTCCGAGGGAGCCATCATTGGAACTGCCATCGGATACGGGATGTGTGGTGGACGGGTGATCCCGGAGATTATGTATTGTGATTTCCTCGGGCGCTCTGGTGACGAGGTTTTTAACCAGTTACCCAAGTGGCAGGCCATGAGCGGGAATATCATTAAGATGCCGGTCGTGGTCAGGGTATCCGTAGGGTCAAAATACGGAGCACAGCACTCGCAGGACTGGTCCTCACTGGTGGCACATATCCCGGGGATCAAGGTGGTTTTTCCTGCTACCCCATATGATGCAAAAGGACTGATGAATGCTGCCCTGCAAGGCACAGACCCGGTGATCTTCTTCGAAAGCCAGCGCATATATGGTATTGGTGAGGAATTCCATAAGGAGGGGGTTCCGGAAGGCTATTATGAAATCCCCCTGGGGGAACCGGATATCAAAAGGGAAGGAAACGATATCACCATTCTGAGTATTGGAGCCACCCTTTATCGCGCCAGGGAAGCAGCAGATATCCTGGATGAGAAGTACGGTTTATCGGTCGAATTGATCGATGCCCGTAGCCTGGTCCCCTTTAATTATGAACCGGTCCTTCAATCGGTCCAAAAAACCGGCAGGATACTGCTGACAAGTGATGCCAATGAAAGAGGCTCTTTCCTGAAAGATATGGCACAGAACATTACCGAAATGGCTTTCGATGACCTGGATGCCCCGCCCGTGGTAGTGGGTTCAAGGAACTGGATCATCCCGGCCCATGAACTGGAAGATTATTTCTTTCCACAGGCCGAATGGATACTTGATGCCATACATGAAAGAATCCTGCCTCTAAAAGGGCATAAGGTCAGCAATGATTATTCAGACGAGAAAAAAGTATGGAGGGCCGTGAGGGGAATATAATGGATTATCTACAAAACCTCCCCACTCCGGAAGCATTACTGCATAAGCATGGTAAAAACCGGCAGGTGCCTGAAGTGAACGGACACCTTCACTCCCCGAACTCCTTCTGTGCATTTAACAGCATTGAACAGATGTTTCAAATGGCCCTGGAAGAAAGGGTGAAGGTCCTCGGGATAAACGATTTCTATACGGTAGACGGGTATGATGAATTTGCCAAGGAAGGGCTGAGGAACAGGATCTTTCCGCTGTTCAATATAGAATTCATGGGTCTGATGCAGGATATGCAGGCACAGGATATTCGTATCAACGATCCGAATAATCCAGGCAGGACCTATTTCAGCGGAAAGGCATTGAAGCATCCCCTTTCCGTTTCCACTGCAAACCGCAAATTTCTTGAAGATCTGCAGCAAAGCAGCCAGGTCCAGGTAAAAGAAATGATCGACAAAGCAGATGCTCATCTCAACTCCATAAACGCCAGGTTTAATATTTCCTATGAGCAGGTCAGGGAAAAATATGCCAATAAACTGGTACGTGAAAGGCATATTGCAAGGGCCATCAGGGAATCTGTCATGGATCATTATCCCAGCCTGGAAGAGGGCTACTCTTTTTTCATGTTTTTGTTTGATGGTAAAAAATTATCCACTACCCTGGATGATCCTTCTGCCGTGGAAAATGAGATCCGTTCCGTACTGCTCAAGACAGGAGGGAAGGCTTTTGTCCCGGAAGACAGCGATGCATTCCCGGAACTTCGGACAATCATCGACTTTATACTGGATGCTGGAGGTATTCCCTGTTACCCCGTTCTGCTGGATGATAAGAACGGAAACCTGACAGGGTTCGAAGGGGACTGGGATCGCATGGATGAGGTACTGCAATCATTCAACGTATCTTGCCTGGAGTTGATCCCCTTGCGAAACAGTCTTGAAAAACTGGAGAAATTTGTGGACTATTTCCGCAGGAAGAAATATGTGATATCATTCGGAACCGAACATAATTCCCCGGGACTCTTCCCCATCACGGTGAAAGTCAATACGGATAAGGATCTCACCCCTGAACTAAAGATGGTATCTTATGAGGGATGTTGTATACTTGCCGCCCATCAGTACCTGGCCGGCAGGGGAATGAAAGGTTTTGTTAATGACCGGGGAATAATGGATATTGATAACCAGGATTATTACATCGACCTGGGTAATGCAATCATTAAGGAATTCACATCATAATATAGACCCATGCAAGAAGATCTGCAGGAACTTGTAAATATTTCCCGTTTTTACGGGCAGGACAAACGGTACGTCATTGCAGGCGGCGGCAATACCTCTATGAAAACCACTGACAGGATATGGATAAAAGCCAGCGGTTCTGCACTATCCGATATCACCGAAGATGGTTTTGCCAAGCTCGATCGCGGTAAACTGGAAAAAATATTAAAGGGAGAGTATGCTGAAGATCCTTTCCAGCGGGAACGTGAGATAAAGGATGACCTGGCAGAAGCCAATTTTACCACAGACCGCCGGCCTTCTGTTGAAACATCCCTGCATGATTTGATAAACTATAGATTTGTGGTCCACCTTCATCCCACACAGGTAAACGGATTGATGTGCAGTAATGATGCTATGGACCATGTTTCAAAACTTTTTGGAAAGGATGCCCTGTATATCCAGTATACAGATCCCGGCTATATTCTGTTCAAGGAAGTTGAAAAACAGCTTCAAAAATTCCGTGAGAAAGAAGGAAAAGATCCGGCCATTATCCTGCTACAAAATCATGGGATCTTTGTTAGTGCGGATACAACCGGAGAGATCAATAAAATATATGAGGAAGTATTTGCCAAACTTGGAGAAACAGTTACCCGTGAGGTACCTACCGGCAACCTTCCTGTCGGAGACCTTAGTGCGGATATCCTGCCTGCCCTTCGTATGATGTTGTCAAAGGGGGGAGAGAAGACATTGAGGGTACGCAACAATGCACTGGTTGAACATTTCACGGCTTCCTTCGACAGTTATCAGAAAATCAGTAAACCCTTCACCCCGGATATCATTGTTTATTGTAAGTCAAATTATATATACAGCGAAGCGAAAGGCAGACCAGTAGAAATACTGGAAGACCTGCGAACCCGTATCGAAACATTTGAGGAGGAATTTGAATATGCCCCGAAGGTGATCCTTATAAAGGGACTTGGCATGGTGGGTGTAGGGGACAATGCATCCGGTTCGGATATCATCCTGGATGTATTTGAGGACATGATGAAAATTTCCTGGCTGAGCGAATCATTCGGGGGACCGCATTTCATGAGCCCGGAAGATATCCGCTTTATCGATACCTGGGAGGTTGAAAATTACAGGCGTAAGACAGCAGCCGGAGAAGCGGGCAGGGGTAAAGCAGAGAATAAAATTATTATTGTTACAGGGGCTGCCATGGGATTTGGTGCAGGTATTGCCGGGGGATTGTTCGAAGAAGGGGCAAACGTGGTGATCGCCGACATCAATGAGGAAGCAGGGGAAGAATTCAAGGCAACACTTAACAAACTAAAAAGGAAAAACCAGGCGTACTTTGTAAAGGCCGATGTATCAGACAGCAATAGTCTGCAGGATCTAATTAAGGAGACAGTTCAGGCTTTTGGTGGACTCGATGTATTTATCAGCAATGCAGGGATCCTGAGGGCCGGTGGACTCGATGAGATGGATGAAAAGACCTTTGACCTGGTCACGAAGATCAACTACAATGCCTATTTTTATTGCAGCAAGTATGCTTCGGCCGTCATGAAAACGCAGCATGCATATGACAGTGAACACTTTATGGACATCATCCAGATAAATTCCAAATCGGGACTGGTAGGAAGTAAAAAGAACTTCGCCTATGCCGGTGGTAAGTTCGGGGGGATAGGCCTGACCCAGTCTTTTGCCCTGGAGCTGGCCCAGTACAGGATCAAAGTGAATTCCATCTGTCCTGGTAACTTTTTCGAGGGCCCCCTCTGGTCCGATCCCGAAAACGGCTTATTTATACAATACCTGGATGCAGGCAAGGTGCCTGGTGCAAAATCCATAGAAGATGTCAGGAAATACTATGAACAGCAGGTCCCGATGGGTAGGGGCTGCCAGGTGAAGGATGTACTGAAGGCTGTCCTGTATATAATGGATCAGGAGTATGAAACAGGACAGGCCATACCGGTGACCGGGGGACAAACCATGTTGAATTAATAAAGAAGACCACAAATGAAGACAAAAGCAGTTCGCTTATACGGTAAGGAAGACCTCAGGCTAGAGGAGTTTGAATTGCCAGCCATGAAGGATGATGAAATACTTGCCGAGGTAATATCAGACAGCCTTTGCATGTCATCCTATAAGGCAGCAAAGCTGGGCGCCGATCATAAAAGGGTGCCCAATGATGTTGCCGATAACCCGACCATTGTCGGACATGAATTTGCCGGGAAGATACTGGAGGTAGGGGATAAATGGAAACATAAATTCAAGTCAGGCGATAAATTTACGGTTCAGCCAGCACTGGGATCATTGACCATGGATGCGGCCGGATATTCTTTCCACCACTTCGGCGGAGATGCCACACATGTCATCATTCCGGCAGTATACCTGGAAGAGGATTGTATCATCCCCTTTGAGGCAGATTCCTATTTTATGAGTTCACTGGCAGAACCCTATTCCTGCGTGGCAGGTACATTCGAAGCCCACTATCATACGCGCTTTGGAACCTATGTACATGAAATGGGTATTAAGGAAGGAGGCAAAATGGCGATGCTTGGTGCTGCAGGGCCAATGGGGACAGCAGCCATAGATTTTATTATACATACAGACCGGAGGCCATCAATGCTTGTGGTTACAGATATAGACCAGAACAGGTTGGATTATATTGCGGGACTCATCACCGTGGAGGAGGCTGCCAGCCAGGGTATTGACCTGCATTATGTCAATACTTCGAATCATGAGGATGCAGAGGCATACCTGAGATCTCTCACAGGGGAAAACAATGGTTATGATGATATGCTTGTATTTGCACCTGTTAAGCCATTGGTTGAACAGGCAGATGCCCTGCTGGCCACAGATGGCTGTCTGAACTTTTTTGCTGGACCGGCGGATACGCAGTTTAAGGCGGAGCTCAATTTTTATAATGTCCACTACAATTTCACCCACACCGTTGCCACCAATGCCGGTAATACAGATGATATTCGCAGGTCAATTGAAATGATGGTTGACGGCAGGATCACGCCAGCCTACCTGGTAACACATGTAGGTGGACTCAATGCAGTGAAAACGGCTACCTGCAACCTGCCCAATATCCCTGGGAGCAAAAAACTGATCTATACCCATATTAATCTTCCCCTTACAGCCATCGCGGACTTCGAGGAGAGAGGCAAAGAGGATCCCCTTTTCAGGGCCCTGCATAAGATAGTGAAACTGCATGACGGACTCTGGAACGCTGAAGCAGAAGAGTATTTACTCGAAAACGGACCACGGATCTAGGGGTAAATGTTCCTGATCAGTATTTCAATTTATACAGGTACAGTTTACTGGGTTCTGGCCAGGGTTCTGGACGTGGACGGTCGCGGTTCCGGTTCAGGGTTTCCCACTTCAGCATATACCTGGCACTCTCTTCACCTGGCTTACCTATGTCCCTGGATGTTTGAACCATCAATCCGGGGAAATCACCCTCAGGCTTTAATTGGGTCTTGAGTGGTTCCGGTTTCAAGACAGTCCCACAACTCTCAAACTCATCATTTATCAGGATGCTCCCATTCCCGTATTTTATATGCCAGTAATCCAGTTCATAAAAACCATCTTCCCTTTTATTAAATCCCTTCAGGATAACTTCGCTGTTAATGCTCCCATTTCCCTTGAACTCCCAACGGTAATTCCAATCCGTCACCTGTTTATACACCCATCTATCATCCAGGATCTGTGCGGTGTAAAACTGCAGGTTACCAGCTGAGTCATATTTATGATAGGCAAAAACCGGATTGTTTTTGGCATCCAGAACAAATCTTGCCGCCAGGTTGATGATCCCGCCTTTCACCGGGATGGGATCTACCACCACCAGGCTTTTTTCAATCGTAGCCGGAAGCTCAACTGAATCCCCGAAAACGTTGTACCATTGTTGCAGATCGGGGCTTTTCATATAGGACAGGTCATGGTTGGTTGCACAATCTGGTGTGTCCCGCCATACCCAGTAGGTATGGTACCAGTTGTCGCTTCTTAATTCGGGACTCGATATATAGGCGTTCATCAATCCCATCCCATCAGTAAGGGGGGTGTCCAGCAACCTTGACCAGGTTTTGGTTCCGGTATCATAAATATTATAGATCTGGTTACCATTTCCACTTCCGCCATCCCTGTAAGTATAGATCATCTCCCCCTCACGGGTATAAAGAAATTTTGGATAGGTACACCTGGTTTCCTCGCTCCCAACCATTTTCCAAACCTGTCCCATAATGGAAACATCGTTTGGCTTTTTACTCCTGAAATAGGTGAGGGAGTTCCCATGCATATTTCCTGAGAGGTGAATAAAACCTTCCATATCAATCCCCATCGTAACAGAATTATGGCTGTCCCAGCCCAGGACTGTGCTTGTGCCACCGGAGGTTTCACGATAAGTTGGGGCCATAATGTGAAGCGAGAAATCATCTTCGTCCAGGTTCCGTTGCCCGAGAATCATGTTCCTGTCAGCATTGTAAAAGGCAATATACTGTCGATCCCCGTGGCTCATAAGACAAAAACCTGTCGGGTGGCCTGCCCAGACCAGGTCAATTTCAATAAACTGCTCAATCGTTTCGATATCAGCGGTTTCATCAATTACTATGGGCTTTTGATCTGTTGGTGAGCAGGCATGGATAAGAAATACCAGGCATACAAATAATATAAGGCCGATCTTTTTCATGGCTAATTATTTTTCTTCATTTAAATAGGGTAGTGACTCAAATTCCGGTATATCTACCAGATAAACATTACAGTAACCTGTAATATCTGATGTGTACAGCACCTGGTTCCCCGCTTCATTAAATCGGGGATGCGGGTGGGAATGCTGGGTCTGCATGGAGGAATTATGTTCACATAGGATCCTTGGTCCATCATAGGTTACTCCATTCCATTTCCAAAGTTTAATTACTCCCTCGCCGTCACCTACAATCAGGTTCTCATCGTTAGAATGGATATGGCCGGTATGTGTTGAAAATTCCACCTCCAGATGTTCAGTGTTGTCAAAGCGAATGTGGCCAAGAAATGCACTGCCATCAGCCCTGGAGCCGTGAAAACCGATGGTTTCACCATCAGCAAACCAGTATTCATGTCCAACTTTTTCCGCTTCCTCTGTACGTGGCCTTATTTTCCAGACTTCTTTTGTTTCAACATTCATGCACCAAATTCTGTTGTCCACTTTTACCCATGGACCTTCATGACAAAATGTGATCAAATCACTGCGGGTGGGAGAGGTGTTCACATGTCCTATCCAGTAATCCTCTTCAAAGATCACTTCATTTTCTGAACCATCTGTTGCCACCCTGATTATTTTACTGTGAGGTTTTGCTTTCCAGGTTTCCTCAAAACCTATATATCCACGCAATAGATCCACCTCGAAAAGATGGGACAGATCCTCCCAGGTACCAAAATATATGTTCTTTCCGTCTGCGGAACAATTGCTCATGGATATGTTCCATCCCGAATCAAGTTTAAAAATTGTCGATTGATGCTGGGTCTCCAGGTTAAGTGAAATAAGTTCAAGATCATGCCAGAAATAGGCCTCCTCTTTTACTGGATTTTTGCAGGCCCTGAAAAATTCTACTTCTCGAGGCAATGGAACAGGTTCAAGGTTGGTCAGTTGTTGTATGGTATATCCCCTCAGGTCTACGCTGAACAAATTGGTGCGGTTATTTCTGTCCGACGAGAACAATAATTTTTGTCCGCCCTCAAACCAGCCTGGATTGGTAAAATAAAAGTGATGACTGTGCCCTTTGTAATTGGTGAGTTGCCGGATTGTAACCCCTGTATTTCTATCTTTGATCTCTTTTTGTTCAACAGGAAATTCTATATCCGGATTATCAGTTTTTTTCTGATGGCAGTTTGAGCATAACAAAGCAAAAACGAAAAGTAAAAAACAGAGTCCAATCTTATTCATGGTATTCTATTTTTTCAGGGCCAAACCTTCCTCTGAGTTGATAAATTCAAATTCATATTCTTCTCCTCTGCTGGAAAATGAAACGGACAGGTTTCCTGATCCATCCAGGGCATATTTTTTGGAACCATCAATTTTCTGAGCTTCTTCCAAATCAGCAACCGGCAATACCAATGTGACAATTATGGTTTTTTCATTTTTTGCCAGTACTTCTGTGTCAATGTATTTGATCCAGGAAAAGTCATTTGTGGCGTTTACAAACTGTGAGGCGTGTCTCCCTGGGTTAAGCTCATAGTCCTGACTACTTAATGGTATGATGGCCATTTTTCCGTCTTCTCCCTCCAGCATGACCAGATCTCCTTCAACGTTAAAACTTACACCGGGATGGAACCGTACTTCAATAAGAGCCCCTGGATCTGCCTGGACTTCATCAAGTACCAGGGTAATTTCCGGTTTATCCAACAGGACATGCCGGCGCCATTGTTTCATTTCTTTCTTGGGATAGGCATTGGACGGATCCATGATCACATAATCCTGTTCTTCTGTAGTCCTGAACTCTATCAGCTCTCCACCCACATCATAATTGTATGGCTGTTTATAATATTTTCCTGAAATCTGCTTTTCTCCGTTGACCTGTAGAACATTATGCCCTATGCTTGATACCTGCGGATAATTAAACCGTGCTTCATCAAAATATTTCTCATCATAGCCTCCACGCCCGCTTTCCCCGATAAAATATTCTTCCTGCCAGTATACGACAAAATGGCCGATGTCAAGATGGCCATGATGGGGATCGTCATTCATTCCCGCTTTCCCCGCAACAAGTACTTTGTTTTTGTCTTGGAAATCACTCCTCATGACCCACCAGTCGATGGTGCGGAAATGAATGGATGGGTTTGCCGGTGGACTCCCATCTGATTGTGGCCGTTCCCAGATAATATCAAAAATATCATTTCTATTCCCCAGCAACTCATTGCTGTACCAGCTGGCTTCGGGGTTGTTTGTTTCAACAGCCAGTTTATTGATCAAATGTGGACTTCCGATATAGCCTCCACCTCCTGAATCCTCAAAATTCAGGGAGTGGCCCCCAGGCAGTGATATATGCAATGGAAAAGTCGCGGGATTATTTCTGAGCCGCTCATTTTCGAAAAGATTATATTTCGAATCTGTGATCCGCTTCAGGGCATCCGCAAAAAAAGTGGATGTGTGTACCCCATAATTCCAGTACCCACCACCTTCCTGCCATCCCCCGTCAATCCCAAGTTCACCCAGCATATTGTTGATCCGGTTGTATGATTCAGCAACAATATCCGTTAACTGTGGATGCTCTGTCAGGAGTACAAGTCCCGTAAGGCCTATGCCTGAATTACAAACTCCACACCAGTTACACCGGTATGCCGTTGCCCACCAGTGGAATTCGTAATCTCCCCTTACCCTGGTAACTACTTTTTCCAGCAGGGCCCCCCTGATCCGGTCCCGCTGTGCCTGGTTAAGTGCAGGGTGCAACCAGTCATAAACGGCGGCCATCATACGGGCGGCATCGCCATTGTAATGGTCAAAGTTGAAATTGACCTGGTCGTCCGGCACGTTCCAGGGCATGACCCGTGAATAGATGATTGGAAATTCATGGGCCCGCTGTGTCCAGGTTGTGAGATCGCAGAAGGCATCTGCGAATTCAAATGCCTTATCTGCATATTTCTGTTCACCTGTCATCTGGTAAAGGAAGGCCAGGTTAAAGGCATTACGCTGGTTGCTGCTGTAATACCTGGAATATTTACCATCGCGGTCATATTCCGACCAGCCTGCCCTTGTATTTTTACCCTGTATGGGTATATTCTTATCCACAGGCATGTGTAACAACATGTTAGCCTCAGCTTCTAGCCGGCGGAAAATATCGCCGCTCTCAGGATCATTTTTTATCCGCTCCAATAATTCCGGTTTTTCGGCCTCGGTGAAATACAGGTAGGGGTGTTTCAATGAGGAGATTTCTATGACTTTATTAATGTCATCTTTGGAAACCTGGGAATATGAGTTGTTTGATAAACAAACAAACACCAGAAAGAATGAAAAATAAATTATCCTGCTCATGATATTGCTGATTATTTTGTTGGTTTAAGATACAGAAAGTTTACCATTCGTCCAGTGATATACTTAAGAACTCAGCAGCATCCTTTGATTTTCCCGGGACAAGCAGAACCTCAAAGCTTTCCTTTGTGTTTGCCGGCAACATGCACTCAAATCCAACCATGATGGTGCCCGGGTTTTCTGCATCATAATTGTTGGTAGGTGCAGTGCTCCATGTTTTCATCCTGATGTTCTCCGGTCCCTGGATCTTGAGAAATAAGGTTTTACCATCTTTGGTAAGGATTGCACCTTTCTTTCCCAATTCTACTTCGGCTTCTGTAACTAAATTCCAACGCACCCTGGTGGTTTCGCCAGGTGTCTCAACCTCATCACGGATAATAACATATTTTCCATCTTTGATGGCTACGCCCCGGACCGCTTTTATTAAATGATCAGTATAAAGCGAAGAGATATCGGATGCAGCAAACATGAAATCATCATTATCCGAGTACTTGTCTATTTTAGCATATCCCTCCACCTTTTGCAGACTATCGTTGATGGTCAGGGTGGAGTGTGCATAGTTATTTAACCTGAAGATGGTCCACCGCACAGCATCCTGTGTTCTGCCGAAGATAGACATCCCTTTCGACTCAAGGGACTCATAGTTCTGGGATCCAAAATCAGAAACCCATCGGATACCGTCTGCTTCCATAAGAAAAGATCCAACATCCATGTGGCCATGATTTACGGATGGAGAACCGGTTTTGAAGCCAAGATAAATGGCATCGGGATCGGTCCATGAGGTACGCATGAGGCTAACAGGGTTCTTGCCCTGTCCCATCCATACTTTAGAG
>CAZXOJ010000110.1:0-12801 GCA_964642325.1 uncultured Bacteroides sp.
CCTCCTCGATTTTCTCAAACTGGTAATGAGCATAATCTTCATCGTAGCCATGACAATCCAGGCAAGCCCAGGGCTCTTCCAGCCTGGCTTCCAGTGGGTGGGGGAATAGGGTAAAATCTTTTGAATGGCAATCGAAGCAGGGGAAACTCTTATGGTTGGACGCATAATATTCTTCACGTAAGATCTTATGTTTTCCGTATACCTGCCTTGTCAGCACCCGCCCTGTCAACTCATCTTCCAGCTGGAATTTTGGTTCACCATGACATCTGAAACAGGCTTCATTATCGTCCACAAACTCTGAAACTTCCCTGTAGGTGTCAAGGTCAACCGGTTCCTGCACTTTACCAGTGCCTGGATCAACCATGGCAAGCAAAAGAAAAAGGGCGGAAGCTGAAAACAGCAATATGGTAAGGGTCCTTTTTCTCACCGGCTTATTAGATCAGCTTTACGGAAATATTAAAACCAAAACGGAAGTTGCCATCCCAGGGATTATTGGTATTGTAGAACAGGTTGTACTGCTTGATTATGTTCTGGTAATTGGCTACAAAGATCCTGAATGAATGCGTGCTGGTTCCCACCTCTATACCAAATGCCAGGTTGGGATATACCTCAAGTGCTTCATGCTGTGTCAGTGGCTGGTCATATTCCAGGACCAGGGAACTCATTTTGATAACCTGGGCCCTTAGGCCAAATGACAGGCCAAAGTTCACGTTGTTATATCCGTTTTGCACGGCGTTGAAGTAGGCAAATGAGGGGATAACCTGAAAACTCACCGGACCTGTTTTAAGAGATGCGATTGCCTGGGTCAGGTAAGACATACGATGAGAGAATTTAAACTGGTCCTCCGGTCCGAAATTATCCTTGCTTCTTGCATCAATGACCATATTCCCGTAGTAGCTGAGGGAAAATGGAATGCTCCAGGACCTGGTCTGGGTCAGGATGCTGACCTTCCATTCAAAATCCTGCAATTTATAGTCCCTCGTCGTCCCAAATCCGGCCATGATCCGGTCGGTGATCCCGTAATCCAGGGCCAGGCGTGTATTGGCCGAGCCATAAATACCAAAAATATCTGAAATGTCTTTTATCTCGGAGAAGCGGTGGGAGATCTCTAAATGTAAACTTCCTTTGAAAGGGTTTACCGTGGTCTGGTTATCCAGGAGGGCAATGGTTTCAAACGGCGGGCGAATAGGCCGGTTGTCCGGTTTTTTTTCGTCCTGGGCCTGGAGACCGCTGACTGAAATAGCAAAGAGCAGGATCAATCCTGCTGAAAGGCTGTTAAAATATCTCTTTTCCATGATGGTTATTTAGGATGATTAATTTTCTGGTTAATTGTCTTTAGCGCCCTCTTCTATCCAGAGGAGGATGAATTGTTTGTCTGTTTCAGTTGCCCTGGCATCGTGGGTACCGTAAAGCTTTTTCATTAATTCACTTTCTGCCGCATTATTGGTATCTATAAAGCCGCCGTCTGTAAGGGATACGTAAGAGTTTTCCGGCCTCAGGTCCGGGTCTCGTCCCCCGTTATGGCAGTCAATACATTTATTGTCCCATATGGGCTGAATATCCAAAGAATAGCTCACCGTATCAGGAAGTTCCGGTATTGGGTACACCACCTTCTCGCAGGAATCGAACAACAGGATACAGGTTAGCACCGCTGCAAATAATAAATAAAATATTTTTTTCATATGAGGTGAGGTTATATTAATTACTGTATAAACTGAATTTATGAAGTACGCGGCAAAATTAATAAATAGCTGGTCTGGAATGAATGCAAATTAGCGAGATATTGGAAATGCTGGACTGATTTATATCACTCATTAAATCGACCTAGATCATTTTTTTTTCATATTTTTATCGCGTCTGACTATAGTAGGGAATGAAATGATATCGAAGACACAGATAGAAGGCTGTGAAGATTGCCTGGAATGCCTGAACCGTGCCCCTTATTTCCAAATACTTTCTCAAGAGGAACTTAACATTGTAAACAAGGATCGCTATTCGGTCAGGTATAAGGCAGGGGAGATGATCCTGAAGCAGGGAACATCAGCCACGCATCTACTTTCCCTGATCGATGGGTTTGTAAAAATTTATATCGAGGGCATGGGGGACAGGAACCTGCTGTTGAATCTCTCTAAGCCCTGGGCCCTCCTGGGTGGCCCAGGTGTGCATACCGACAGGAAGGTACATTATTCTGTATCTGCCCTGACTGATGTATCCATTTGTTTCATCGTCCTGGAGAATTTCAATAAGGTCATGGGCATGAATTGCCGCTTTGCCAACCAGTTGATCGGCCATATCAGCGAGCATTCAGTTCTATTGTTTGATAAGATGATCAGCCTTACCCAAAAGCAGATGCATGGACGTATGGCAGATGGTTTGCTCTATCTCTCGAAAGATTTCTTTCAAAGCGATACGTTTAAATTGTACCTGTCGCGGCAGGAGATTGCCGACCTGACTGCCATGTCAAAAGACAGTGCCATCCGGATCTTAAAGGATTTTGAACGGGACGGGATTATCTCATTAAAAGGGAACGAACTTTCCATCCTCGACACGGATCAACTAATGAATATTTCCCTGAAAGGATAATTTTCCGCGGGCTTCCTTCAGCTTATTAGTAAAGCGGATCGTGGCATTCCACACAATGAATTTCCTTCCATGCTTCCCCAATATCGATGGGATGGATGAACTCGAGTGAATCCCTGATATTACCCATGTTTAACTGGTCCGGGTAGCCCTGGGCAAGGATATCATGGCAGAGATTGCAATCCCGGCTGATCACCCTTCCGGTCTGTGATGTATGACGGTCATTATGGCAACGGTAGCAACCTGCTGAATTGATATGCCCTATATTGTTGGGGTATTCATCCCAGCGTGCCTTCATTTCCGGGAAAATATTCTGGGTAAAATCTTCCTGTACACCAGCAATGGCTTTCTCTATCAAGGGCATCTGGTCCTCGTATATTTCCGGATACATCATTTCATAATACTCCTTAATATCTTTCTCAATGGTTAGAAGGGCTGAGTCGGTATCTTCGTATACCGCATAATGCAGACCCATGGCCACATATTTGATGTCGGGCAGTTCCCTGGGGATGTCTCCCCTGGTCAGGGATTTGTCAGTAAAGAAGGGGGGCGAATAATACTCATGGGAAGGCCGGTTATGGCAATCTATGCAATCCATATGCCTGAAATTATCCGCATCAATCGTGTCTGTATTGACCATATGCTCCTCATCATAATAGGTGTTCACCTCTCCGGTCTCCAGGTTGGTGTACCTCACCCAGGGGATGATCTGCCGGTCTCCGGGATCAGTCACATATTCGATCTTTACATTGGGATTGATATGCCAGTGTATCCCCTCATCCTGTCCCAATGCATGATATTCTGACCCGATCTTCATCTTCAGAACTATGTCCCATTCGGTATTCTGCTCATCTGCCAGGTAATGTTTTTCCGTACGGAGCTTATGCGCATAGAACTGTTCCGGCCAATGGCATTTTTCGCAGGTTTCCTGTGCAGGCCTCAGGTTTGAGATGGGGGTGGGGATTGGCTGCGGATATTTTTTAAAAAGTACCGAATAGACCTGGTATAGCCCCGATAACTTGGACCGTACATACCAGTCTGCGCCCGAGCCAACGTGGCATTCCACACAGGCCACCCGGGCATGGGCCGAGGTCTGGTAGGTCACATATTCGGGTTGCATTACCTTATGACAGACCTTCCCGCAAAATTCCACTGATTCCGAGTAGTGAAATGCCTCGTAGGTTCCCACTGCTGAAAGGAAGAGGAAGGCAGTTGAAGAGATAACAAAGATCAGAAAAGCATTCCGGTGTTGTTTAAGGTTGAGGTTCACTGCAGGCCATCTGGAAATTCCGGGTTCATTTAGTCTTCTCATCCGTCGTCTCCGTCGAACCATCCCAATAGGAATCAGTATTAAGCCCAGGATAAGGAAGATGGGCAATATTATATATATGACAATGCCCAGGTAGGAACTTGTTACTTCTATAAACAACGAAATAGCGATCAGGAATACGATCATGAAAAGAGATATGATCGCAATTACAGCTCCAATAACCGATGTCCAGTTGTAGAGTGTGGAGGGTAGTTTCATGGGGGACAGTGTTGGTTATTTTTGTCGCACAAGATATAAAAAGAAAGATACAGCTGTAGCTACAGCAGGGCTAACTGCCTTTATTTAAAATTATTATGAATATCATCCCCGGTTGGGGACAGAGACTAGATTGCCTTTAATTGCTGGATGGTTTTTACAGGATCATCAGAAGCAAAAACCGTATTTCCGACCACAAAGACATCCACACCTGCTTCTTTCAAACCGGCCAGGTTATCGAGTCCCACTCCACCGTCTATCTGGATCAGGGCCTTGGATCCGGACTGGTCTATCATCTCGCGCAGCTGCCGAATTTTTTGGTAACTGTATTCAATGAAGGATTGTGCCCCGTAACCAGGGTTAACTGTCATATTGAGGACCAGGTCGAGGTCAGGCAATACATTTTCAAGCAGGCGCACCGAAGTATGTGGATTGATGGCAACGCCGGCCTTCATGCCAAGGGATTTGATGGTATTAATGGTTCGGTCCAGGTGGGTGCAGGCTTCATAATGTACTGTGAGCATGTCCACCCCGGCATCACGGAATCTCTCCAGGTGCCTGTCTGGTTCCACGATCATCAAATGGGTGTCAAGCGGTTTGGTGCTGATTTCTTTGATCAGCTTGATGATAGGGAAACCGAAAGTCATATTGGGGACGAATACTCCGTCCATGATATCCAGGTGAAGCCAGTCGGCCTCGCTGCCATTGATCATTTCAATGGCTGAACGCAGTTCCAGAAAATTTGCAGTTAAAATAGAGGGGGCAATCAAATGTGACATCTTCAGAGATTTATCCAAGGTAGGTTTTAAGGATCTTGCTCCGGGTGGTGTGCTTCAACCTCTTTATGGCTTTTTCCTTGATCTGCCTTACCCTTTCACGGGTCAGGTTGAACTGCTCACCGATTTCCTCCAGGGTATGGGGATGTTTCCCGTTCAATCCGAAATACAGTTTAATGATGCTCGCTTCGCGATGAGTAAGGGTTGACAGGGCCCTTTCAACTTCCTTGCGAAGGGATTCGTTCAGGAGGCCTCTATCGGGACTGGGTGAATCCTGGCTCAGCATCACGTCGTACATATTGCCTTCTTCGCCTTCAGTAAGGGGAGCATCCATGGATACATGGCGCCCGGAACTCCGGATGGCTTCCTTTACGTCTTCGGGCGCCAGTTCAAGGGCCTGTGCCAGTTCCAGTATGGATGGCTCACGTTCATGCTGTTGCTCAAGTATGGCAAATGTCTTGTTGATCTTGTTGATGGACCCGATTTTGTTCAGGGGCAGCCTGACAATGCGGGCCTGCTCGGCCAAGGCCTGCAGGATGGATTGCCTGATCCACCATACGGCATATGAAATAAATTTGAATCCCCTGGTCTCATCAAAACGCTGTGAAGCCTTTATCAGTCCCAGGTTCCCTTCATTTATCAGATCCGGGAGGCTAAGTCCCTGGTTCTGGTATTGTTTAGACACAGAAACCACGAAACGCAGGTTGGCTTTGATCAGTTTCTCCAAAGCCTGCTCGTCCCCGTTGCGGATATTCCTCGCCAGCTCAACCTCTTCCTCAGCAGTGATCAGGTCTACCTTGCCGATTTCATGCAGGTATTTATCCAGGGATGGAGTTTCCCGGTTGGTAACCTGTTTGATAATCTTGAGCTGTCTCATGCCTGTGAGAATTGATGGGATATCCGTTATACGAAAAATAACCATTGAAGTTACATATTCAAAGCCGGAATTTCCTAAAAATTCGCTTTTTTCCCGAAATATCCATTTGATTCAAGATAAAGTATAAATAACGGCATGGTCTCATTGTCGGCAAAATATAGAATATCAACAGGATAGGGTAAAATTTACAATTTATTTTGGATTTATTCTAAATAGGCAGGTCAGACTGAAAATAGAAGTCCCTATGGTTAAAAAATTTCAAATCATTTTTTTGGTAATTCTAAGTATTTGCTTATACTTGCAGTGAATTTCCAACGATGCCAGTTTATTCAACTGAGTTATCTGACTCCAAATCAATAATAATTCGTATCCCGATATTTTCATTTGATATCAACATTTCTTACCATAATTTACATATAATTAATTTTCATTATTCATAATCACATGTATGACATTCTAGAGCTTAATAAAAAGCTCGTTTCCGATTTGCGAGAAATCGCCAAAGAATTAAAAATCAAAAGGGTTGAAGCAATTAAAAAGCAGGACCTGATCTATAAGATCCTGGATCAGCAGGCCATTGTCGCCTCTGATGTTGAACCCAAACCAAAAGACAAACCAAAACCCAAACCAAAAGACAAACCAAAAGAACAAACAAACCTTAAAGCCAAGGATAAAACAACTCACCGCCGGGGCAGAAAGCCTGCAGAGAACAAGCAGGATAAAACCGATGATCTGGAAGTGAAAAGCCCCCAGGATGACAGGCGGGATGAACAGCGTCAAGATACCCGAGATCATAAAGATACCCGGGACCAAAAAGATAGCCGGGACCATAAAGACACCCGGGACCATAAAGATAACAGGGACCGCAAAGATAGCCGGGACCATAAAGACACCCGGGATCATAAGGATAACCGGGACCATAAGGATAAGGAATATCCCAGGGAAAAAGACAATTCATTCAGGGACAGCAGGAGAAGTAGCAATTACCACAAGGATGGCGATACTGATAGTAGGGAATCCCAGGCCGACCGCGATATCAAGCGGCAGGAAAGAAGGCAACAGGAAAAGGCCCTTGAGTTTGAAGGGATCATTACCGCCACTGGAGTACTGGAGATCATGCCTGACGGTTACGGATTCCTGCGTTCCTCTGATTATAATTATCTAAACTCCCCGGATGATATATATGTATCGCAATCACAGATCAAGTTATTCGGACTCAAAACCGGCGACAGTGTTTCCGGTACCATTCGTCCCCCCAAGGAAGGGGAAAAATACTTCCCGCTGATCAAGGTGGAAGAGATCAATGGCAGGAGTCCTGATTTCATCAGGGATAGGGTTCCGTTTGATTTTCTTACACCCCTTTTCCCGGAAGAAAAATTCACACTCATAAAGCCAGGCACCAGGGGCAACATTTCCTGCCGCATCATGGATATGTTCACACCTATAGGGAAAGGGCAAAGGGGACTGATCGTTGCGCAACCCAAAACAGGGAAGACCATCCTGCTTCAGGAGATTGCCAATGCCATCGCTGCCAACCATCCCGAGGTTTACCTGATCATTCTGCTGGTCGATGAAAGACCGGAAGAGGTAACGGATATGCAGCGGAATGTGAACGGCGAAGTGATCGCATCCACCTTCGATGAGCCTGCTGAACGCCATGTGAGGGTAGCCAATATCGTTATTGAGAAGGCCAAGCGCATGGTCGAATGCGGGCACGATGTAGTCATCCTGCTCGATTCCATCACCCGCCTGGCAAGGGCATATAACACAGTATCTCCGGCTTCCGGTAAGGTACTCTCAGGAGGGGTTGACTCCAATGCCCTGCAAAAGCCCAAGAGATTCTTCGGTGCTGCCAGGAATATTGAGAATGGTGGCTCCCTGACCATCCTTGCCACCGCTCTAACAGAGACGGGTTCAAAAATGGATGACGTGATCTTTGAAGAATTTAAGGGAACAGGTAACATGGAATTGCAGCTTGACAGGAAACTGTCCAACAAGCGGATATTCCCGTCTGTGGACCTCAATCCCTCAAGCACTCGGCGCGAAGACCTGCTGCTTGACAAGGAGATGCTCAACAAACTATGGATACTCAGGAATTACCTCTCTGACATGACCTCCATCGAAGCCATGGAATTCCTGATCAGCCGTATGAGCAAGACCGAATCCAATGAAGAGTTCCTTGTCTCTATGAACGCTGAATAATGCGTATAAAGAGATAAGAAGAGAATAAATTATACCGGGACTTATAGGTCCCGGTTTTTTTATTTTTAATCTGTATGAATTAAAGAAAACATAATAAAACTCATATAAATAATTCATCAATAATGCTAATTTTGTAATCTTTATTAAAAATCATATAATTTATTGCTAGTTAAATACTTAAACCAATAGAAATGGCTAATAAGAAAAATTTTATCACTAGCGATGGTAACCATGCAGCTTCTCATGTGGCCTATATGTTCAGTGAAGTAGCGGCGATCTATCCGATCACCCCTTCATCCAATATGGCGGAGAATATTGACGAGTGGGCTGCATTTGGCAGGAAGAATATTTTTGGCGAGACAGTCCAGGTTGTAGAGATGCAATCTGAAGGCGGAGCATCCGGTGCAGTCCACGGTTCACTCCAGGCAGGCGCACTGACCTCTACCTTCACCGCTTCGCAGGGCTTGCTCCTTATGATCCCCAATATGTACAAGATATCCGGTGAATTGTTACCTGGCGTTTTCCATGTATCAGCAAGGAGTTTAGCCGCACAGGCATTGTCCATCTTCGGCGACCATAGTGATGTGATGAGCACGCGCCATACCGGCTTTGCCATGCTGGCTACCGGCTCTGTTCAGGAAATAATGGATATAGGTGGTATTGCCCACCTGGCATCCATCAAATCCCGCATACCCTTCCTACATTTCTTTGATGGGTTCAGGACCTCCCACGAAGTACAGAAAGTGGAGGCCCCGACCATTGAAGACATGGCCAAGCTGCTCGACTGGGAAGCCCTCCAGGCCTTCCGCGACAATGCTCTAAACCCGGAGCACCCTGTGACGAGGGGAACGGCACAGAACCCCGACATCTATTTCCAGACCAGGGAGGCAGCCAATCCATTCTATGAGGTGGTAGCTGACATCGTTGAAGATTATATGAAGGAAATTTCAAAGATGACCGGTCGTGAGTACCATCCATTCACCTATTACGGGGACCCGGATGCAGAAAACATTGTGATGGCCATGGGATCGATCACGGAGACCCTTAAGGAAACCGTAGATTACCTGAATGCACAGGGCCAAAAAGTCGGTATGATGACAGTACACCTGTACCGTCCTTTCAGTGCCAAGTATTTCTTCAATGCGCTGCCCAAATCAGTGAAGAAAATCGCAATTCTCGACCGGACCAAGGAACCGGGTGCCAATGGAGAACCCCTCTACCTGGATGTGCGTGACCTGTTCTATGGAGATGCCAATGCCCCGATGATCATCGGCGGAAGGTACGGCCTCAGTTCGAAAGATACTACACCAGCCATGATGATCTCTGTATATAATAACCTGGCGGCCAAAGAGCCCAAAAAAGGGTTCACGGTTGGTATCGTAGACGATGTTACCAATCTTTCCCTTCCCCTTATTCCAGAAGTCAGTGCTGTGCCTAAAGGGACTTACCAGGCGAAGTTCTACGGGATAGGTGCTGACGGTACCGTAGGTGCCAACAAGAACAGCATCATGATCATTGGTGAGAGCACGGATAAGTACTGCCAGGCCTATTTTGCTTACGATTCCAAGAAATCAGGGGGGATCACCGTATCCCACCTGCGTTTCGGGGATAAAGTTATCCGCTCTCCTTACCTGGTGGGAAAGCCGGACTTTGTAGCCTGCCATGTG
The DNA here is from genome assembly GCA_964642325.1 of uncultured Bacteroides sp. Classification (GTDB taxonomy): domain Bacteria; phylum Bacteroidota; class Bacteroidia; order Bacteroidales; family SM23-62; genus SM23-62. The sequence continues at coordinate 9,628 of CAZXOJ010000110.1, forward strand.
CCATCCTACCTGGACAAATACGATATGCTGAAAGGGCTGAAAGAAAATGGGACCTTCCTTTTGAATACCATATGGGACAATGAGGAGACCATCAAGCGGATCCCGAACAGTATGAAGATATACTTGGCCGAGAACAAGATCAGGTTATTTGCCATCAATGCCACCAAGATTGCCGAAGAGATAGGATTGGGTGGAAGGACAAATACAATTATGCAGTCCGCCTTCTTCAAGATCTCCGAGGTCATCCCTTATAAGCAGTCTGTTGAAGAGATGCGTAAATTCATTGTGAAGAGTTACGGCCGGAAAGGTGAAGATATTGTAAATATGAACTTTGCAGCCGTTGACCGGGGTGGAGAGGTACACGAGATCAAGGTGGACCCGGCCTGGGCAAAGCTCAAGCCTGAAACCGTAGAAGTGGGAGCCGATATGCCAGATTTCGTCAGGAACGTTGCCCTTCCGATAAACTCGCTTAAGGGTGACGATCTTCCTGTCAGTGCATTTGTTGGCCGGGAAGACGGGACCTTCCCGCAAGGGACAACAGAGTACGAAAAGCGGGGGATCGCGGTGAATGTGCCCGAATGGCAATCTGAGCCTTGCACCCAGTGCAACCAGTGTGCCTATGTCTGCCCCCATGCTGCCATACGTCCATTCCTCTTTGATGACAAGGACCTGAAGAATAAACCCAAAGATCTGGAAACTGTTGCCATGAAGGGAAAAGTTTTTGCAGGATATGATTACAGGATTCAGGTCTCTGTCCTTGACTGTACAGGTTGCGGCAACTGTGCCGATATCTGTCCGGCCAAAGAGAAGGCATTGATCATGAAGCCCCTCGGATCACAAACTGTGGAAATAGATCATTGGGATTACCTGAGCAAGAATGTAAGTTACAAAGACACCGTAGTTGAAAAAAACAAAAGTGTCAAGAACAGCCAGTTTTCACAACCCCTGTTCGAGTTCTCAGGAGCCTGTGCAGGCTGTGGTGAGACACCCTATGTGAAGCTGATCACACAATTGTTCGGTGACCGTATGATGATCGCCAATGCCACAGGTTGTTCTTCCATCTATGGTGGATCCGCACCCTCGACACCTTACACCGTGAACGCAGAGGGCAAAGGACCTGCCTGGGCAAATTCACTGTTTGAAGACAATGCCGAGTATGGCTTCGGAATGGCCCTGGGTGTTAGCAAAATGCGTGATCGCATTGCACTGCGCATGAAGACTGCCTTGCAGAATGGTATAGCCGCCGGAACCAAGGAAGCATTTTCCGAGTGGATTGCCAACAAGGATGATGCGGAAGGATCTACGGAAGCTTCTGCCAAGGTTGTCGCCGCCCTTAAGAAGGAGAAAGATCCTATCGCAAAAGAGATCCAGGCACTGGAGCAGTACCTGATCAAGAAATCAGTGTGGGTAATCGGAGGCGATGGCTGGGCTTATGATATAGGTTATGGCGGACTTGACCACGTGCTGGCCACCGGCCAGGATGTGAATGTGCTGGTACTCGATACGGAGGTTTATTCTAATACCGGCGGACAATCATCGAAGTCCACACCCGTAGGAGCAGTGGCCAAGTTTGCTGCATCCGGTAAAAAAGTAAGGAAGAAGGACCTAGGAATGATGGCCCTTGGTTATGGCTATGTTTATGTTGCCCAGGTAGCCATGGGAGCCAGCCAGTCACAGCTTTTCAGGGCAATTAAGGAAGCGGAGGCCTATCCGGGCCCATCCATGGTGATCGCATACTCAACCTGTATCAGCCATGGGCTCAGGGCAGGTATGAGCAAGGCACAGGAACAGATGAAGAATGCCGTAGATGCTGGTTTCTGGCAGCTGTACCGTTATAATCCACAGCTTGAGAAAGAAGGGAAGAATCCATTCCTGCTTGATTCCAAGGAGCCGGATTGGTCATTGTTCCAGGGTTTCCTGAACTCGGAAGTAAGGTTTACTTCCCTGAAGAAATCCTTTCCAGAAGAGGCAGCCAAGCTTTTTGCCTCATCCGAGATGAATGCCAAGTGGAGATACGATAGCTACAAGCGAATGGCTGCAATGGAATTTGCCGCCAAGGAGTAGATTCATTCTGGTACCCGAAATATTTAAACCGTAGGGATCCCGATCTCTGCGGTTTACTTTTTTTATTATTTTTGCGGTCGTTGATTTAAATTAATTATTTTGGGAAGGTTGCTTTGCCTTGATTACGGGAAAAAGCGAGTAGGGATCGCGATGACGGACCCTCTGCAGATGATCGCCAGGGGTGTGGAAACTGTTGCTGAGCATGACATCAGGGAGCATCTCAGGAAGATTATCAAGGGACTTGAACTTGATGCGGTGGTTGTTGGTTGGCCTAAGACGATGAGGAATGAACTATCGGAAGCCGTCCGCTACATTAAGCCGTTTTTGAAATGGTTCCGGAAGGAATTCCCGGATATCCCCCTGGTCAAATATGATGAGCGCTTCACCTCAAAGATGGCCGAACGGTCGTTGATAGAGTCCGGGGTACCCAAGATGGCCCGTAGGGATAAATCCCTGGTGGACCAGATAAGCGCAGCCTTGATCCTACAATCTTTCCTGGATTCGGAAAAGAACAGGAAGGATTTGATTAAATGAATTTGAAGAAATGATTTATCCTATTTATGTATATGGCATGCCTGTCCTCCGCAAAGTGGCGGTGGACATTGACGAGGACTACGAGGGATTGTCAGACCTGATCGAAGACATGTACGCAACCATGTACCAGGCGGACGGTATAGGCCTGGCAGCTCCGCAGGTCGGCAAACCCATACGGTTGATCGTGATCGATGGCACACAGGTGGAAGAAGATGACGAGGAAAGGTTTGAATTACATGACTTTAAAAAGGTATTGATCAACCCGCACATAGTTCAAGAAGAAGGTGATGCATGGGAATTCAATGAAGGATGCCTGAGCATCCCCAATATCCGGGAAGATGTGAAGCGCAAACCAAACCTTCGCCTGGAATACCTGGATGAGAATTTTGAGTTCCATGATGAAGAATTCTCTGGCATGAAGGCCCGTGTACTCCAGCATGAAATGGACCACGTGAACGGCATCCTCTTTACCGACCGCATTTCACCCATCCGCAAACGCCTTTTAAATGCAAGGCTTAAGGCCATTTCCAAGGGCAATGCCGAGGCCAAATATAAGATCCGCTTCCCGAAGAAATA
>CAZXOJ010000111.1:0-12674 GCA_964642325.1 uncultured Bacteroides sp.
AGTGGTCTGGCGCTGCATCATAAAAATAATTCACTGCTGTACCTCCCAGGTGGAATTGTTTATGGTTCCACGAAACATACCCACCGAATACGGTCTCCCGGACTGCATCCTTGTCGTAGAATTCCCCCGGCGTCCGGTGATAACCACTGCCCTGAAATGAGCTGAACCGGAGTTCTGCATCCAGGGTATCCTCAATGATATTCGCATCAATCTTCTTCCTTGAATAGAAGGCCGTTATATCCACTTCACCAAGCCCTATGGTTGCCGAGGCTCCCCTCATAAAACGGTTTTCATCTACGGAGGAGTAGTGGTTCAGGACTGACCCCTTTTTGCGGATATTGATAATGTCCGGTGATTTTCCGAAAGCCAGTCCGGACCAGAGACCTACTCCCTGTCCCGTTTTAACCTGGAAATCTCCTACTATGATATGCTTGAATCTCCATACTTCATTAACCCGGAAGTAAACTGAATTGAAATCAAAACCATGTTTGTTTTCCCCGCTGAAGAATGGTTCCCCAGCATCTTTATCCCCGTTGTATCCAATCATTAGTTTGTTCCCGAGCTGGTACCTGTACTTGCACATGATCTTTAAGCGGTTCCCCAGGTAACGGGCATTCGGTTTTTCAGCCAGTACTGAATCCGGGATGTCTTTATAACCCTCCTGGTCCTGGATAACAACTGAGACCCTGGACAGTAACTGGTGTGAACTCCTGTGCTTCTGTCCGGGGATGCCCTGTATCTGGAGAGGGGTATCAAATGAAAAAAGTGGCTCGAGCAATTGTGCGAGTCCCACGCTAAAACCATAAACCTGTGGAAGTTCATAGATGCTGAGCAGGCGACCCTCCTCCTTGATGTATTTATGCAGGCTGGCAATCTGGAAATCCGTTAATAGCTGGAGCTTTTCCAGGTCTTCCCGGCTGGCTGTATTAATATTTACCGGGTTTTCCAACGCCTGGAACAGGTTGTCAAAAAGCGTCTGGTAATCAAGGTTGTCGATGGTATTCCTTGCGATATGCTCGATCAGGTCTTCAATGAAAACAGCACGGTGCGAATAATATTCCTGTCCCTGCAGGCAGGTCATCCTGGCCAGTGCAAGAAAAATGAAGACAGCATACCATCTATTTGAAAACATATTGCAATGAAAAATACGGGGTATAGCCGACCAATTGCTGGTAGGAGAATGCCAGGGAAGCGTGAAAGCCTGCTAATTTAAATCCAATGCCAAAAGAATGTTCCACATATTCATGCAGCATAAACCCCAACCTAGCATAAATATACTCAATAAGCCTGTATTCCAGTCCCAATTTGTACCGGGGATTTACAATATCCAGGTCTTTTTCGGTTTCCACGCCCAGGAATAGCCGTTCACCGAACTGGTAAGCCAGTCCCACTCTCATGATCACCGGGACTTTCTCCTGCCCCATCTTTGGAATGCTTGCCCCGGTAGGATTAAAAATGTGAAAGCCAATCAAAAGATTGTCCACGGGCTCCGCCATGATCCCCGCCTCAATGGCTATGGTCCCACTGTTCCCAAGCTCATTATTAAAATATGTATTCAGGTAATCCAGTTGGAGTCCCACTGCAAACCGCTCATGGAAAGCCTTCCCGAAAGCCAGTCCGAATTTACTTTCATGATATCCAGGGTACCCGAAATAATGACCCGAGAAACCCAGGGTACCCCTGCCTGTGGGGATCGTCAAACCTATGGCATGCAGGCTGAATTCGGGTACCACGAACCTGTTCTCATGATGGATCCCTGCGGTGAGATGGGGATAAAAACCCAGGCCTGCCTGGTTATGCCAGATCGACCAGAAATCGGGATACATGACACAAACATTGCCCATGGCAGCAGCCCTGGCCCCAGCCGGATAATTGTCATTGGATGCACTTAAGGGAAAGTGGGACAGAGACAACAGAAGAGCCAGTAATAATCCAAAATTCCGGATATGATGAATACTGGCCCTCATGTTTGTTCCATAGGCGGAGGAAGGTCAATTCGTTTTGAATTTGAATTTTACTTCCCGGAGCTCTTCATTGGCTTTTATGATCTTTTGCTCCAAACCGGCTTTAAATGTTTCTATTTTTTTGGCTATTTCCGCATCACCCACCCCAAGGATCTGGGCCGCAAGGATGCCTGCGTTACGTGCCGCGTCAAGCCCGACTGTTGCTACCGGTATACCCGGAGGCATCTGCAGAATGGAAAGGATGGAATCCCAACCATCAATAGAGATAGAGGCCTTGATGGGTACCCCGATTATCGGGATAGGGGTGAGGGCGGCGATAACACCGGGCAGGTGGGCTGCGCCACCGGCACCTGCAATGATGACCCCTATGCCCCGGCCATAGGCCTGCCTTGCGAATTCCATGGCCTGTTTCGGTGTCCGGTGCGCGGACAATGCATTAATCTCAAATGGGATCTCGAATTCATCGAGGATCTTTGCGGCCTGTTCCATGATAGGCAGGTCAGATGTGCTGCCCATGATAATACTTACTTTCGGATTCATTGTTTTTTCTTACAAAGCTAATCAAAGTATGCTTTTCTCTTAATGGCAAATCAGGAATTATATCAGCTAGCCATCCTATTTTTTTTTAAATTCGTCATATGGAAGTAAGGAAAATACATGACAGGGAATTTGAACTCTTCATTCCAAATGCGCAGATCAATGTTGCCATCTCTGAGATGGCAGCCATTATTAGCAGGGACATTGAAGGGAAAGATGTGATCTTCATGGGCATTCTGAACGGAGCATTCATGTTCGCTGCCGAACTGATCAAACAGATCACACCGAATTGCCAGATCACTTTCCTGAAACTGGCCTCATATGCCGGCACCTCCAGTACCGGAACGGTAAAGCGCCTGATAGGGATCAATGAGGATATCAAAAACAAAACGGTGATCATCCTTGAAGACATAGTGGATACAGGGATCACCCTGGAGAGCATCATCAAGCAGCTGAATGGATATGAACCGGGTGAGATCAGGGTGGCAACACTGCTTCATAAACCGGATGCCTACCTGAAAGATATACATCTTGATTACGTGGGACTCGAGATCCCGAATGATTTTGTGGTTGGTTATGGACTGGATTATGAAGGATTTGGCAGAAACCTGGCAGATATTTACAAAGTGGTTGAACCCTGATAATCGAATTCCCTATATTTGCACCCTTAATCAAATATTCGCATTATGTTAAATATTGTTTTATTCGGTCCCCCGGGATCAGGCAAAGGAACCCAGTCGGAAAAGATCATCGAGCAGTACGGACTTTCCCATTTTTCAACCGGGGATATGCTTCGCGCTGAACTGGCAGCCGAAACTAAACTCGGATTACAGGCCAAAAGTATCATGGAGAAGGGGGAACTGGTCTCTGACGAGATCATCATAGGGATGATCCGGAACAGGATCACCGGGCAGACAGATGCAAAAGGTTTTATTTTCGATGGATTTCCACGGACGGTAGCACAGGCAGAAGCATTGGATACCCTCCTCGATGAACTGGGGATGGAAATCAATGTGATGCTGGGACTGGAAGTTGAGCGGCAGGAGTTGATAGACCGCCTGTTAAAGAGGGGAAAGGAACAGGGAAGGTCGGATGACAACCTTGAAACGATAGAGAACAGGATCAGGGTTTACGAAGACCAGACTTCCCCTGTCATGGGATATTACGATGGACAGGGCAAATATCGCGGAGTAGATGGCGTAGGTGGCATAGCAGATATTTTCGGCAGGCTTACCGATATCATAGCAAATCTCTGATCCGGGAAATTTTCAGCACCGGTCCGCATCATTGCTGGCACGTATCAATAACAAATGGCTGACTCCAATTTCATAGATTATGTAAAGATCTTTTGCAGGTCAGGGAACGGCGGAGCCGGGTCTAAGCATCTTCATCGTGACAAGCTCACAAGGAAAGGCGGTCCCGACGGAGGTGACGGTGGACGGGGAGGCCATGTGTACCTGAAAGGCAACAAACAGTTATGGACCCTCATCCACCTCAAATACCAGAAACATGTCAAAGCGGGGGATGGTGGAAATGGTGCTGGCAGCCTGAAAACCGGGGCAGATGGTGCAGATGTGGTGCTTGAGGTGCCATTGGGCACGGTGGCCAGGGATGCTGAAACCAATGATTTCCTTTTCGAGATCACCGCAGATGGAGAAAAAAAGATACTGCTGCAAGGAGGCATGGGTGGCCAGGGGAATGACCATTTTAAGTCCTCCACCCACCAAACCCCCAGGTATGCACAACCAGGTGAGAACGGGATTGAGGGATGGAATATACTGGAGTTAAAGATCCTGGCTGATGTGGGACTTGTAGGATTTCCCAATGCAGGAAAATCTACCCTTCTTTCTGTGGTTTCAGCAGCCAAACCCAAAATCGCTGATTATCCCTTCACTACCCTGGTACCTAACCTGGGGATAGTCCAATACCGTGATTTGCGGTCATTTGTAATGGCGGACATTCCCGGGATCATCAAAGGGGCCAGCCAGGGAAAGGGACTGGGGATCAGGTTCTTGAGGCATATTGAAAGAAATTCCATCCTGCTTTTCCTGATCCCGGCAGACAGCAAGGATATCCACCAGGAATACCTGATACTGCTGAGTGAACTGCAGGGTTATAACCCCGAATTACTTGATAAAAAAAGAATACTTGCCATTTCCAAGTCCGACCTGCTGGATGACGAATTAAAAGATGAGATCAGGAAAGATATTCCGGAGGTTCCATGGCAGTTCATCTCTTCTGTTACGGGGGAAGGGATCAGCAGCCTGAAAGACAGGATCTGGCAGGTACTGAATGCGTGATCATGCTAGCAACGCTCAATCAGTGGGACACACAATTATTCCTTTTCCTGAACGGTCTCCATGCACCTTTTTTGGACAGGGTGATGTGGTTCATCAGTGGTAAGGTACAATGGTTGCCGCTATATCTTTTTATTTTGGGACTCCTCATCTATCGTTTCCGGTGGAGGGCCGGGTGGATATTGCTGGGTGTTGTTGTGCTGATCACCATGAGCGACCAGGCTTCTGTCCACCTCTTCAAAGAGACCATTCAAAGGTTACGGCCATGTCACCAGGACCATATCGCAACACTGGTACACCTGGTGAATGATTATTGCGGGGGCAGGTATGGTTTTGTTTCCAGCCATGCCTCCAACTCCTTTGCCATTGCTGTGTTTACAGGCCTGTTTATCCGGCATCGCTATTACTGGATTGGCATTCTGTTCTGGGCCAGCCTGGTGGGATACAGCAGGATTTACCTGGGGGTTCATTTCCCTGGTGATATCATTGGCGGGGCCCTGCTTGGCAGCCTGCTGGCTTATGGCCTGTACCGGATCATGACCACTATTAAAGCACTGAAGCTAAACCATTGACCATGCTCATCCTGGATTCGCCATCAACCGATCCATATTTCAATATAGCAGCCGAAGAGTACCTGCTGAAGGAAACGGATGGTGATTTTGCTTTTATCTATGTCAATGACCCTTCCATCATCATAGGGAAGCATCAGAATGCCTATGCTGAAATAAACATGCCATATATCCTGGAAAAAGAGATCCCTGTGGTCAGGAGGATATCAGGAGGGGGAACAGTATGGCATGATCCGGGAAATGTGAATTTTTCTTTTATACTGAACGGGAAAGAAGGGCAACTGGTTAATTTCAGGGAATATGCCGCACCCGTGCTATCCTTTCTGCAAAATCTCAATATCCCGGCCGAATTTGGAAGCCGGAACGAGATCCTGGTTGAGGGGAAGAAAATCTCCGGCAATGCAGAACATGTATACCGGAACCGAGTACTGCATCATGGCACCCTGCTGTTTTCATCTGACCTGGGTGCCCTGCAGGCTGCCCTTGGAACTGAGCATGGAAAGTACAGGGACAGAGCTGTGCAGTCCGTCCCGAGTAAAGTCGTAAACATTGGGGAATTCCTGGATCCAGAGGCAAAAGTATCAACATTCCGGAAAAACCTTGTCCTTCACCTTACAGCATTCTTTAAGGGCTCGGAAAGGTACGGGCTCAGCAGGATGGACATGGCAGGGGTCAAGGGGCTTGTCAGTAAGAAGTACAGCACCTGGCAATGGAATATCGGCTATTCGCCCCGGTACCAGTTATCCCGGGAAATCGACTGGAATGGCCATACGGTCCTCATTCATATGGAAGTGGAAAAGGGGAAGATCACGGGGCTAGATATAAAATCTGGCGATGCTGACCCTGCACTCTTTGACCGGCTGCCAGGTATGCTGGCTGGCGTGGATCATGATCCCGGTGAAGTACGGGAGAGATTGTCGGGGTCCGGCCTTGTCAATCCCCGGCTGATTGATTATTTTGTGAAGGCTATTTTCTGATTAAGCGAATTACGGCAATAATGAAAAAAGCAGGATTGATCATTTATAGTGTTTTGCTTTGGACCTTTTTCCTGGTAACCTCGGTGATTATGATTATCATCGACCTGGTGATCTGGCTGATTACGAGGTGGTTTGACCGCAGGTTGGTGATGCTTCACCTGTTTTCCTGTTTCTGGGGTGCGCTTTACATCTGGTTTAATCCACTATGGAGGGTACGTATCAAAGGGCGCCGGAATATCCCCTGGAGACGGGCCTGTGTTATTGTATCCAATCATCAGTCCATGCTCGACATCCTGGTATTGTACCATTTGTTTGTTCCCTATAAGTGGGTTTCAAAAAAAGAAAATTTCAGCATCCCCATCATCGGCTGGAATATGCGGCTGAATGATTACCTGGAGATAGAAAGGGGACAGAAAGACAGCCTGGGACGGCTGATGGAGAAAGCCCGTAAAATGCTGGCAATGAGGAGCTCGGTGTTGATCTTTCCGGAAGGGACACGTTACCCCGGGGGGCGCCTGGGCCCTTTTAAGGAAGGTGCTTTCAGGATGGCCATTGACAACAAGGTAGATATCGTCCCCATCGTACTGGATGGCACTGCCAAAGCCCTGCCAAAAAAAGGCGCTATCCTGAGAGGATTTGCCAGGATAGATGTCAGGATTCTTGAGCCAATCCCCTACAGTCGATTCGAAAAAATGAGTCCCCGGGAACTGCAAATCCAGGTACGGGATCTTATGACCGGGACCTATTCGAGCCTCCATTCTGATCGTTGAAAAAGTCTGATTTGTTTGATTTCCAGCAGCGTTCATGAGCACCTCATGTTAATTCCCCTGTTGATAAAGAAATTGCTGTCAGAGGGATCTTTTATCTATATTTGTGCAGATCCAAAAATCAATGACAGCGCAGTATACAGAAGAACACATACGGACTTTAGAATGGCGGGAACACATCCGTAAGCGCCCTGGAATGTATATCGGAAAACTGGGGGACGGCTCTTCGCGGGATGATGGTATTTATATCCTCCTCAAGGAGGTGCTGGATAATTCCATCGATGAATACATGATGGGTTTTGGTAAGACGATAGATATCGATATCCATGAAAAATCCATACAGGTAAGAGACTTTGGGCGAGGCATCCCATTGGGAAAAATGGTGGAAGCCGCCTCCAAGATGAATACAGGGGCGAAATATGATTCCAAGGTTTTCAAAAAATCAGTCGGACTGAACGGGGTTGGAATCAAGGCAGTCAACGCCCTCTCATCAAGGTTTGAGATCCAATCCATCCGTGAGGGCAAGATGAAAGCAGCAGATTTTGAAGCAGGAGAGCTGCAGGAGGAGGCAAGGGAATCCAAAACAGAACTGGCTAATGGGACCATCGTTTCTTTTACTCCCGATAAGGAACTCTTCGGGAACTACCATTATATCCTGGAATACATTGAGGCCCTTATCAAGAATTATATTTATCTCAACGCGGGACTAACAATCATCCTGAATGGGGTGAAGTACCAGTCAAAAAATGGTTTGTTGGACCTGCTGAATGAGAACATGGATAATGAAGGGCTCTATCCCATCATTCACCTCAGGAATGGTGATATTGAAATGGCCATGACCCATGGCAACCAGTATACTGATGAGTACTTTCCCTTTGTCAACGGCCAGCATACCGCCCAGGGCGGGACGCACCTTGTGGCATTCAAGGAAGCCATAGTCAGGACGGTGAGGGAATTCTACAAAAAGGACTTTGATCCCTCTGACATTCGCCAATCTGTGATTGTGGCCCTTGCCATTAAAATCGAAGAGCCGATATTTGAATCCCAAACGAAGACCAAACTGGGATCCAAGGACATGGGACCGAAGGGCCCCAGTGTGAGGAATTACATTACTGATTTTCTCAAAAAAGACCTGGATGATTACCTGCATAAGCATCCGGAGACAGCCGAGATCCTGCTCAGGAAGATCATGGAATCTGAGAAAGAACGGAAGGCAATTTCGGGCATCAAGAAGCTGGCCAGGGAAAGGGCCAAGAAATCAAGCCTGCATAATAAGAAGCTGAGGGACTGCAAGGCCCATTATAATACCAACCATGATCGCAGGATGGAAACAACCATTTTTATCACGGAGGGAGATTCGGCCAGTGGTTCCATCACTAAATCACGGGATGTAGCGACCCAGGCAGTCTTTAGCCTGAAGGGGAAACCCCTGAATACTTATGGGCTTACCAAGAAGATCGTATATGAGAATGAAGAGTTCAATCTCCTTCAGTCTGCCCTGAATATTGAAGAGGGATTGGATAACCTGCGGTATAATAACGTGGTGATTGCCACTGATGCGGATGTTGATGGGATGCATATCCGCTTGCTGCTGATCACCTTCTTTTTGCAATTTTTCCCCAACCTTGTTCGCAAGGGACATCTGTACATTTTACAGACACCCCTTTTCAGGGTCAGGAATAAGAAAAAAACACATTATTGCTATTCAGAGAAGGAGAGACAGTCAGCCATTTCAAAACTCAGTGGTAATCCTGAGATCACCAGGTTCAAGGGGCTGGGAGAGATCTCCCCGGATGAGTTTAAGAATTTTATTGGAAAGAAAATCAGGCTGGATCCTGTATCCCTTAGCAGAAGTGATGCAGTTGCGGATCTGCTGGCATTTTATATGGGGAAGAACACACCTGAACGACAAAACTTCATCATTGATAACCTGCGTGTTGAAGAAGACCTTGTTGAGGCCTGATCTACAATTCCCCTAGATTGTTTTCGTTAGATACCTATGAGTATAGAGGAACTGGAAAATATAGAGAATACTGAAGAGTCCATGGACGAGGGTGAAGGCAGTCAGAAGGAAGAAGTCCCTTCCGATTCTGAAAACCTGCATACGGTGGTCCACCTCTCCGGCATGTACCAGGACTGGTTCCTGGAATATGCCTCCTATGTGATCCTGGAGCGTGCGGTGCCGCATCTTAATGACGGACTAAAACCTGTGCAGCGCCGCATTATGCATTCCATGAAAAGACTGGATGATGGGCGGTATAATAAGGTCGCTAACATCATCGGGCATACCATGCAATTCCATCCCCATGGAGATGCTTCTATAGGTGATGCCCTGGTTCAATTGGGACAAAAAGACTTGCTCGTGGATTGCCAGGGGAACTGGGGAAATATCCTGACCGGAGATGGCGCTGCCGCTCCGCGTTACATAGAAGCCAGGCTTTCAAAATTTGCCCTGGAGGTGGTCTTTAATCCTAAGACGACCGAGTGGAAACTATCCTATGATGGCCGCAACAAGGAGCCTGTAACCCTTCCCGTGAAATTTCCACTCCTCCTGAACCAGGGGGTGGAAGGGATTGCTGTGGGACTCGCATCCAAGATCCTGCCGCATAATTTCAATGAATTGATCGATGCCAGTATCCTTTTTCTGAAAGGAAATGATTTCGAGATCCTGCCGGATTTCCCAACCGGGGGGATGGCCGATTTTTCCAGGTACAATGATGGGATCCGGGGCGGGGCTGTAAAAGTACGGGCAAGGATTGAGAAACTGGACAAAAAACACCTGGTCATCACAGAAGTCCCATTTGGCAAAACCACCATGACCCTGATCGAATCTATTGTAAAGGCCAACGAAAAGGGAAAGATAAAGATCAAGAAGATAGATGATAATACGGCGGCAAATGTGGAGATAATCGTACAGCTGGCCTCCGGGATATCCTCTGATAAGACCCTCGATGCACTCTATGCTTTTACGGATTGCGAGGTCTCCATTTCTCCGAACTCCTGCATAATAGAAGCGGAGAAGCCTGTTTTTATGGGTGTTAAGGAGATGCTGCAGCGTTCTGTTGACAACACAGTAGCCCTCCTGAAGCTTGAGTTGGAGATCAGGATGAATGAACTTGAGACAGACTGGCATTTTTCATCCCTGGAAAAGATCTTTATTGAAAAAAGGATCTACCGGGATATTGAAGAATGTGAAACATGGGAGTCCATTATAGAAACGATTGACAAGGGACTCGACCCCTATAAGAAACTGCTGCGCAGGGAGGTCACCCATGACGATATCGTAAAACTGACCGAGATCAGGATTAAAAGGATCTCAAGATTTGATTCATTCAAGGCCGATGACCATATAAAAGGGGTTGAAGAAGAGATCGAAGAGGTGAAGAATCACCTGAACAATATCATCCCCTATACCATCAATTACTATAAGCAGATAAAGAAGAAATTCGGCAAGGGGAAAGAAAGGCGCACAGAGATACGGAATTTTGACACCATTGTGGCAACCAAGGTGGTGGCTGCCAACCAGAAACTATATGTGAACAGGAAAGAGGGATTCTTTGGTACCTCCCTGAAGAAAGACGAATTGATCTGTGACTGTTCTGACATAGACGAAATACTGACCATCAGGAAAGATGGTTCATTCCAGGTGACCAAGGTTGATGAAAAGGTATTTGCCGGCGGCAAGGATATAATCCACATAGACGTTTTCAAGAAGAATGATTCAAGAACCATTTATAATCTTGTATACCGGGATGGCAAAAGCGGATCTGCCATGATGAAACGCTGTGCCATTACCGGGATCACCAGGGAAAAAGAATACAACCTGACAAAGCATAATCAAAATTCCAGGATACTTTATTTCAGTGCCAATCCTAACGGAGAAGCCGAAACCATCAAAGTGACCCTGAAACCCAAACCCAGGATCCGTAACCTGAATTTTGAGATGGATTTCAGTGAACTGGCAATCAAAGGGAAGGAAGCCCATGGCAATATCCTGACGAAGAATTCTGTCCATAAGATCGTTATGAAGGAGAAAGGTGTGTCCACCCTCGGCGGCCGCAAGATCTGGTTCGATGAGGATGTACTCAGGCTGAATGCAGACAGTAGGGGAAGACTGCTCGGGGAATTTGCGGGTGACGACCACCTCCTGGTGATCACCAAGTCCGGGAGATTCAGGCTCAGTACATTCGACCTGGAGAACCATTTTGAAGACGATCTTTATATCCTTGAAAAGTATAAGCCGAAAAAGATATACTCAGTCATTTACTTTGATGCTGAACAGGACTATTATTATGTGAAGAGATTTGAACTGGAGCCGAATGAGAAACTGCTCAGTTTTGTTGGGGATCATCCGGAGTCCAGAATGATCAGTATGACAGAAGTCGAGTATCCCCGTTTCGAGATAAATTTCGGGGGAAAGAACAAGGACCGCGAGCCTGAGATCATTGAAGTAGCCGAGTTTATCGGTGTGAAAAGCTACAAGGCAAAAGGGAAACGCCTTTCAAAGTACCAGGTTGAACTGGTAAATGAACTGGAACCCATCCAGGGACTCAAAGAAGCAGAAGAGGTTATTGAGGAAGCCCCGGAAGTAGAAGATGAGATCATTGATGATCCCGATGAGGAGGACACAAGCGGGCAGATGACCCTGGATCTTTAATACTAAACCCCATGATTATATTCCTGGTTGGATTTATGGGATCGGGTAAGTCTACTGTCGGGCAGAGGCTGGCCGGGAGGCTGGGATATTCATTTGTCGACATGGATGCCAGGTTGGAAGGTGAACACGGGATGACCATCAATGAAATCTTTGAGAATCTCGGGGAGAAAGCCTTCCGTGAAATGGAAAGCAATTTATTAAAGGAAATGCTTACCCTGCAGGATACCGTAATCTCAACCGGGGGTGGACTCCCCTGTACCGGGAACAACATGGACCTGATCAACCGGGAGGGCGTGTCCATATATCTCAGGATGGAACCGGAAGCGTTGCTTAACCGGCTTTCAAGGGGAAAAAGCCGCCGTCCCCTGATCCGTCATCTTACACGGCAGGAATTGAGTACTTTCATCCGGGAGAAACTCAGTGAAAGGGAACCTGTTTACATGAAGGCCCATCATATTGTCAGCGGACTGAATTTTAAGATGGACGAACTTATGAAAATCCTTTAACGGAATTCCTTCATTGTATCCAGCTGGAGATATCTTGATAGCCACCTGGTCCCAATGTAAAAGGGAATAGTATCCACCAGGGCCGAGATCATTTTAAATACATAGTTACTCAGGACCAGGATGAGCAATCCATGGAAGACTGTTTCTCCGGGGGAGATCTGTATGGCATTCCTTGCCATCAGCCAGGTAACCGTGATAACTGCAAGGGAATCAACCATCTGGCTGGTCAGAGTTGATCCGTTGTTCCTGAGCCATAACATTTCCCCCCGGGTCCGCTTCCGTATCCAATGGAAAATATGTACATCCACGAACTGTGCAGTCAGGTAGGCGATCATGGAGGCAATGGTGGCACTGACTGTCCATTTTCTGATCTGGAAAAATACCCTGGAAGGATCATCCA
>CAZXOJ010000112.1:0-2187 GCA_964642325.1 uncultured Bacteroides sp.
AACAACCTGAGTACCTATGGGAACCTGCTAAGGAATGCCAACATGGACCGTTTTTTGGCTTCTGACGGCGAAAAGGAGTTTTATAAACTGGCCCTGAAAATGTCCGGAGCAGTCCAGGCCAAACGCTGGTCCGACATCAAAGACGGGGGATATATATACTCATTCAATGGCCCACATTCACTATTTATTGATACCATCCGCACTTGCCGGATATTGCTGGCGGCATATCAGCTCGGGCACAGAATGCTGGATGAAAATGACAAGGAGATCAACCTGTTGGAGAGAGCCATTATCCATGCCCTGACAACGGCAAAGTATGCGGTATATTACGGGGAGGGACGAGATGCTTATGATGTGTGGGGACGTGTCGCACATGAGTCAGTTTTTAACATGAACGACGGAAATTACCGCTGCCCGAATGCGCAACAGGGTTTTTCGGGTTTTACTACCTGGACACGCGGTCTCGCTTGGGCCATGTTGGGATTTCCGGAGTTCCTGGAATTCCTGGAGGAAACAAATCCCGACTACCCGGATCTGGATAATGTTAAGAATACACTCCTGAGAACGGCAAGGGCAACATGTGATTTCTTTATTGAGAATTCCTCTTCAGATGGTATTCCATACTGGGATACGGGAGCACCCGATATGCACAGGCTTGGAGATTACCAGGATTCAATCGCGGACCCTTATAATGATTTTGAACCTGTTGACAGTTCTGCGGCTGCCATAGGTGCCCAGGGATTGATACGGTTGGGCAAGCTGCTGGAAAGTAAAGATCCTGAAGCTGCCAGAAAGTATTTCCAAGCCGGTCTAACATCCCTGAATACCTTATTGTCAGAACCCTACCTTTCAGTGAATAGAGATCATCAGGGGATTTTACTACATTCAGTATACCATCGTCCGAATGGATGGGATCATATACCGGTGGGGAGTAAAGTACCCAATGGAGAGTCCAGTATGTGGGGAGATTATCATATGACAGAATTATGCCTGACCGTTCAAAAGATCCTTGAAGGAGAATATTATACTTTTTATAAGGGCCTGGTATAAAAATTAAACAACCTTAAACACTTAAAACATGAAAAAAAATCTTGGCTTATTACCGTTGATACTAATCGTCTTGGCTATCCTATCGATGGCTACTTCCTGCATGCACTCGGGTGCAAAGCAAACGGATGCCACCAGGCCCAACATCATCCTTATCATGTCGGACGATCATGCCTACCAGGCCATCAGTGCCTACAGCAATCACCTGATGGAAACCCCGAATATTGACAGGATTGCCAAAGATGGCATCCTGTTTTCAAATGCATGTGTTACGAATTCTATCTGTGCTCCATCGAGGGCTGTCATCTTTACCGGTAAGCACAGCCACATCAACGGGAAAATTGATAATCGTTTCCCTTTTGATACCACCCAGATTACCTTTCCGCAATTGCTGCAGCAGGGAGGTTACCAGACAGCTATGTTCGGTAAACTTCATTTTGGGAATAATCCCAAGGGCTTTGACCAGTTCAAGATATTACCCGGACAGGGCAACTATTACAATCCCGATTTCATCACAAAAGATGAGGGGGAGATCCGGGTGGAAGGTTACACAACGGACATTATCACGGATTTTACGCTTGACTGGTTGAAAGAGGAAAGGGATACAGATAAGCCTTTCTTCCTGGCTTACTGGCACAAGGCACCCCACAGGGAATGGCTCCCTCCGGAAAGGCATTACAAGGAATATATGAAAAAGACCTTCCCTGAGCCTGAAACCCTTTTTGATGATTATGAGGGCCGTGGTTCAGCAGCAAAGGAAGCGGAAATGAACCTGCTGACCCATATGAACTGGGCCGGTGATTCAAAAATCCCTCCGGAAGTGATGGATGAGCTGGGCATACCGGAAACCTCTAACTGGGATAAACGGGCATTCGAGAATACCATAGGCAGGATGACACCGGAGCAGAGGGCTGCCTGGGATGCTGTTTATGGCCCCATGATAGAGGACTTTAAAAAGCGTTTCCCTACCATGACGGAGAAGGAAAAGATGCAATGGAGGTACCAGCGGTACATGCAGGATTACCTGGGCAGCATTGCTGCAGTGGATGACGGAGTAGGGCGGCTGCTTGACTACCTGGATGAAAACGGACTGGCCGAAAATACACTGGTAATCTATACCTCAGACCAGGGATTTTACCT
>CAZXOJ010000112.1:2287-12647 GCA_964642325.1 uncultured Bacteroides sp.
CATATGGTAAAGCGCCATTATGGCATCGTCACCCGGGAATTTAAACTGGCCCATTTTTATTATGATGTGGATGAGTGGGAACTGTATGACCGCCTAAAGGATCCGCTGGAAATGATGAATGTTTATGATGACCCGGCCTATGCGGACATAATAGCCGAACTGATGACGAAACTGGCCGAGCTTCGGGTCAAATACAAGGATTCACCAGCACTGGATCAACAATTTATCGATTTGTACAACGAGAATTAATTTTCTAACCCCTAACATTATGAGCAACAGAAGAGATCTTCTCAAAACTTTGGCTTTGCTGCCACTTGCTGCCTGTACCTCTACGGTGGATAAGTCCGGGCTGACGGGCGGACATGAAACGGCCAAAACACCCATTGGCTGGAAACCGCCGGACAAAGAATTGAACCTGCAAAAAGTAAAAATCAAAAAAGTAAGGGCAATCACCACAGCCCCCCGGGGGATTGAACTGGTGATCGTGAAAGTGGAGACAGATGTACCCGGACTCTATGGGGTGGGTTGTGCCACGTTCAGGCAAAGGGCTCATAGCGTTGTATCTGCCATCAATGACTACCTGGATGATTTCTGTCGGGATAAGGATGCCAGCAATATTGAGGATATCTGGCAGACTGCCTATGTGAGTTCTTACTGGAGGAACGGACCGGTGCTTAATAATGCCCTCAGCGGTTTGGACCAGGCCTTATGGGACATCAAGGGCAAACTCGCAGGCATGCCGGTTTACCAGTTACTGGGAGGGAAAACCCGGTTTGCTGTAGATACCTACACCCACGCCTCTGGCCGGAGGCCTGAGGATGTTATGGAGGCCGTAGAAAGATACCTCGAGCAGGGATTCAGGAACATTCGCATACAGCTTGGAGGATATGGTTCCACGCATCTTTCAGAGAACCCGGCTTACAAACAGCATGGTTTTGGGCACCCGGATGACAATACCCTTGATCCCCAGGCGTATAAAAGAGGGACTATCAAGATCTTTGAAATGGCCAGGAAGAAGTTCGGGGACGAGGTAGAGCTCCTTCATGATATGCATGAAAGGCTGGAACCCATGGAGGCCATTGATATGATCAAGAAGGTGGAGGAATACCGGCCCTTCTTCATTGAGGATCCATTTTCCCCGGAGAATATGCGCTGGTTCCCCATGCTCAGGGAGCATTCCAGTGTTCCAATTGCTATGGGTGAGTTATTGAACAATCCGCATGAGTGGGTTGAGCCCATGAGCAAACGCTGGTATGATTTTATCCGCATCCATATATCGCAGATCGGGGGGATCACCCCGGCCATGAAGGTAGCCCGCCTGGGTGAATGGTTCAATGTCCGGACCGCATGGCATGGTCCTGGAGATACATCACCGATAGGCCATGCAGCCAATGCCCATATTGACCTGGCTGTATGGAATTTTGGCGTACAGGAGATGGTACACTGGCGTGATGAAGTCAGGGAAGTATTCCCCGGTGCGCCGGTGACTAAAAACGGGTATATGTTTGTGAATGAGGCACCTGGACTGGGAATAGACATAGATGAAAAAGAGGCTGCGAAATATCCCCTGCCCGAATTCAATTATAACTGGACACAGGTAAGGAAGGCTGATGGCACTCCGGTGAGGCCTTAAAGAGGGAGAATGCTCCACTATGTCCATTTTTTATATCTTTATATACAAGTAATGCATTAAAGATAATGACCATGGATACACGTCGTAACTTTCTAAAAAAATCAGCCGCCCTGACGGCTTTTGGATTACTGCATAAATGGGCTTCAGCCATGCCCGGTAGTGACAGGCTGGGACAGGTACTGCCTATGCGCCGAATCATACGCAATGGAGAGAAAACCACCACATTCTGTCTGGGTGGCTGGCATATGGGCGAGGGTGAACCTTCCTATGCAGAGCAAATGATAGAGCGGTCCCTCGAACTCGGTGTCCGTTTTTTTGATACTGCCCGGGGATACCAGCGGGGAGGATCCGAGGAATATCTCGGCCGCTTCCTGACACCAAAATACCGTGAGGATGTTTTCCTGATGACCAAAAGTTATTCCAGGAACGGGGAAAAAGCAAGCCAGGACCTCGAAGCATCCCTTACGGCCCTCAAGACCGATCAGCTTGATCTCTGGCAGATGCATACCGTATTAACCAAAGAAGATGTAGACCAGCGGCTGAATGACGGTGTGCTGGATGTATTCCTGGAGGCCAAGGCGAAAGGCAAAACCAGGTATATTGGATTTACCGGACATGCAAGTCCCCATGTCAATCTCTACATGCTGGAGGAGCTGAAGAAGCGTGGGTTGGAACTGGATACCTGCCAGATGCCCTTGAATGTATGTGATCCCAGTTTTGAATCTTTTCAGAACGTGGTTCTACCGGCTCTGCAGGAAAGAGAATATGGTGTGATAGCCATGAAGACCATGGCCGGGGGCAGCATGATGGGTAAACGGATCGACACAACACCCAAGGAAATTGCCACCGAGGACATTCCCGACATGGTTGGGGAAACCGGTATCACCTTTGCTGAGCTTCATCAGTATGTTTATACCCTGCCAATCTCATCCCTGACCAGCGGTTGCCTTACCCTGGAAGAGCTTGAGCATAATGTAGGTGTACTTCAACAACTGAAAGAGCTTTCAGAAGATGATATGGGCCGGCTGGTCAAAATGGCCAAACCATATGCCGGGTTAATCGTCGAGAATTACAAGCGCCTGCTAAGCTGAAATAATAACCATCAAAATTCAATAAATTTCTTATGACAAATAAAGTAATAACATTCGGGGAGATCATGCTTCGCCTGGCCCCTCCCGGAAACCTCCGTTTTAACCAGGCAACATCTCTTACGGCAACTTTTGGAGGGGGGGAAGCTAATGTGGCGGTTTCACTGGCAAATTACGATGTGGAGGTTGAGTTCGTGACCAGATTGCCTGAGAATGACATTGCCAGGTCCTGCTTGATGAATTTGCGGCAGTATGGAGTGGGGACAGACAGCATTGTTTTCGGAGGAGAAAGGATGGGCATTTATTTCCTGGAGGCAGGTGCTGTGAGCCGGGGAAGCAAGGTCATTTATGACAGGGCCAATTCCGCCATCGCTGCCATTGAAAGAGGGATGATTGATTGGGAAAAAGTGTTAGAAGGAACCACCTGGTTTCATTGGACTGGCATCACCCCGGCCATATCACAGGGAGCCGCTGAGGTCTGCATGGAAGCCATACAGACTGCCAATAAACTGGGTATTCCAGTTTCATGTGACCTGAATTACCGTAAGAATCTTTGGAAATATGGAAAAACTGCCGGAGAGATAATGCCTGACCTGGTGGCAGGTACTGATATTATCCTGGGAAATGAAGAAGATGCTGAAAAAGTATTAGGTATCGGTCCCGAGGGAGTAGATGTAACTGGCGGACATGTGGAAGGAGCGGCTTATGAGTCCGTTTCAAAACAGATCATGGATAGATTTCCAAGGTGTAAGAAGGTAATTACCACCCTGCGCGGTTCCATCAATGCCAATCATAATACCTGGTCAGGTGTATTGTGGGATGGAGAAAAATTATTTTCAGCTAATACCTATCAGATCACCCATATAGTAGACCGGGTTGGTGGCGGTGATTCATTCATGGGCGGTTTGATCTATGGATTGCTTACCTGGCCTGGCGATGATCAGAGGGCACTGGATTTTGCTGTGGCAGCTTCCTGTTTGAAGCATACCGTCTATGGTGACTTCAACCAGGTAACCGTTGATGAGGTACTGAAGCTGATGGAAGGAGATGCTTCAGGCCGTGTAGCCAGGTAGGAAGGATCAATCCAGCAGATTGACCCCTTCCCATGAAGGCAGCTGCATTAAAACTTTCCGAACTTCAATGTAATTCCTCCTGAAAATCCGCGCATAACATTCTCAGGGGTATCATATAACCTGATATTGGAAGTATAGCGGTAATAACCTCCAATGGCCAGGCGGAAGAACCTGACAATATTGAATTCCAGTTCTATTCCGGGTTCCAGTACAAAATAGCCGGTGGCTTCTTCAATAAAGTAATGTGATTCATCCCATTCATATGGATTGTAATTCGTGGCATAGGCAATCCCGCCTCCACCTATAAGGACAGGTATGGAAACATGGACCGGAAATTTGGGGAACAGGATAGGTTCCAGGAGCAATCCTCCATATCCCCCGACAAGGTTGACATTCCTGCCTCCCGCAATATCCGGATTAAAATGGTAATCATTCATGAATCCCATTCCGCCGAATCCAATGGCAAATCCATGGTTGATCACCCAGGCACCACGTCCTCCCATAAGGAAGGCATCCTTGCCATCAATGCTTGAGTACCTGATATCCAATGCGCCATATCCGCCATGCGATATATGCTTGTCACCAAAAAGGGTTTTGAACTCTTCGTTCTCTTCCTGGGCATTCAAAATTGGCACAGTCAGAGCAATAAATAGTAGGGTAATGATTTTTTTCATGATTATCTTGTTTAGAATGAATATTTCAAAGTAAATGCGACGTCCCATACACTCAATCGGAAATACTGGTACAGCGACATCTCGACAAAGGGTTTATAATCAAGGCCGACCTGTACCGGGATACCCGGGAACTGGTATTCAATCCCCAGGTAACCATCTATCCCTATCAGGGGTGAGAATTTCTTCTTCGGGTAATGGAAATGCCGGTTAAAAAATGAAAATGTGTGGTCATGCGTATATCCAATATGCCCTCCATAGCCATAGGTGACAAAAAATCCATCGGATACCTGCCACATGGTGGGGCGGAAATGCTCACGAAGGATAGTAAACTGCAAACCGCCCTGGCGGAAGCTCAATAATCCCTCGTAAGCCAGCTCCGGGTTCAGATACTTCCGGTAGGTCACCCCGGAAGTGAGTCCCGCCCTGATACCGACGGACCTGGAAAAATCCTGTCCAGCGACCTGGATCGAAAATAAAAATAAAATGGTTATGATTAGGTGTTTCATTGTGGTAGTGTTTCAGCGCTTTTAGTTGGTGGAGATCACAGCCCCAGATCCGGTAATTGTTGCAGATACACTTGGAATACCCTGGTAATAAATACTTCCGCTTCCTGATATGAATGCGTTAAGCTGCTTTTCCACATTTATCTCCATGTTCCCGGAGCCAGATATATTGGCAATGCAATTGACAGATTCCAGATGAAATGCTTTGATCATACCCGAGCCTGTGATATCCAGATCAGCATCAGTTGCATTTCCCCAAAATATCATTTCCCCCGAGCCGGTGATCAGGGCATCCAGCAATCCAAGGTTCAATCCTCTGAGGTCTATCAGGCCTGATCCGGTCAGCTCAACCCTGAGCTTTTCGCCTTCTATATTATCGCCTGTGATCATCCCCGATCCTGTCAGGTTCAGATACTCCACATCTGGCATATGAACGGTTATCCTGATAGGGTTGTCTGAGCGCAGGCATTTCCTGGTACCCTGGTCAAGGATGAGGGTATTCCCACTGATGCGTGTACTGATATACTGTATGAGATTTTCATCTGCTTCCAGTTTGACCGAGAATGCGGAATCCGGAACAATGAATACATCAAATTCCCCTTCTGAGACGACACCTGTAAATCCGGATATGTCCCGGGTCTCTTCCCCAACCACCCCGTTTCCCCTGAGGCAGTTCCAGCTGTTCTCACAGGCATAAGCCATCAGGGTAAGTCCGGCCAGGAATGCTATTTTGATAATACTTCTTGTTTTCATTTTATAATGGTTTAAAATTATTGAATCCTATCTTATCTGTATATTAATTATGCATTTCTTGGGTGCCTTTATCTTCACCAGTGATTGGGCGTTAGGATGGGGACCCACCATTCCCTTTAAATGAATTGCCTCGGCTTCCTGGTCAATGACCTCAAGTTCGCCATATTCATCAGGTAATTGCAAGGCTACATCATCATGTTTGAGTACTTCCAGCTGGTAACTGGTCTGCCTGCTGAAAACCATTCGCAGATCAGCGTTTTCAGAATTGATATTGATGGTAGAAAATCCATCAGCAATGGAATCTGCTTTCAATGCTCCATATTTGAGATTATAATTGATCTCATCGTTCAACCGGTAGAGCCAGATGTCAGAGAACCAGCTTTCACCTGACAGGTTATCAATACTGCTGATCGTAAACTTATCCCTGCGGGAAATGGTTTTCACTATTCCGGCTTCATGGATCCTGATCTTCGAGGATTTGCTTTCAATATTCAATTGTTTTACCTTCTGGATTTCAATATCGGCATAGGCAATATTCAGCTTGGCATTGTTTAATTCGTTGATGATCCCGTTTCCAAAGTTCAGACTGATATTTGATTCCCCTTTCAGCCTGTTGGCTTTAATATCTCCATTTGACAGGTTCACGCTGACACTGCCGTTCATGTCATCAATATAGATATCCCCGTATTTGTTTGAGATCGTAATATTCATGCTGGGGGGTACATGTACCGTATAATCGATCTTTACCTGGTTTTTGGAAGGGATTATTTCCTTGAGATCGGAGAAGAAACTGCCTCCCCTGCCTCCAAAATCTGTACGGGCTATGATATAATACCTGGTGTCGGTAAATTCAAAATCAACGCTCCTTTTGAGTTTTTCAAGTTTTGAGGTACTGCTCGATTTGATGAACAGATCTATATCTATATGCACAGAGTCCTTTTTCCAGGGAACTACATGGACAGTCCCATATTTATTTGTCAGGTCCAGTCTTGTTTCTGCATTGGCCGGGAAGGACCGCACAATTTTCTGCCTGTCCGTGTAGGTCTGCGCCCCGATACCTGGCGCGACCCCCGAAAGGATTGCAGCAAGCAGAATATACCTGCTACATTTCAATTGTAACCTTTTCATCTTCATTGTTTTTAGAGGATTCATCCATGTACTCAAGCAAGTCTTCAAGGATCTGTATTTTCAGGATATAATTCTGGATCATTGCTTCTACAACCTCGTCGTTAGCTATATTATCACGCAGGTCATTCTGAAGTTCTCCATAAATACTGTCGAGTTCAGAGAGATCCTGCTGCAGTGATTCTCCCAATTCAGGATTTTGTTCGAGCAAGGGTTCAATCTGGCTGATCTTATCGTTCAGCAGACTGGTATAATAGATTTCGGCTTCCTGTAATTCAGGAATGTTATTGATCACTTCATTTTCTTCCTGGCCAGCCATCATGGCTTTGCGCTGATGCAGGTATTCCTGTATCCCGTAAGATGCACCAAAGATCAAGATGACGGCTGCAGCTCTCCACATTACGCCTTTCCACCCGATCCGGAAGGTCTTTTTGCCCTGGATATTGGATTCAATACCCGCCCAGAGCTTTTCATCCGGTTCATGAGGATCAAAATGATCCCTGTTATCACTGATGAATTGTTCTAACCTGTCTTTCATCATCGTTGTTTTTTAATAATTCTTTAATTTTCTGCTTTGCCCTGAGATACTGGCTTTTAGAGGTTGATTCAGAGATATTCATGATCTGTGAAATCTCCCCATGGTCATAACCCTCCAGGGCATACAAACTAAAGATCACACGGTAACCATCCGGTAATTTTCCCACCGCATGGTGAATGCGCTGTATATCCATATCTATGCCGCTGTAATCCACCGCTTCTTCCCTTGCATCTGGCTCAACTGGTTGATCCTGGAATACCAGGTCAACTTTTTTCTTATTGATCGAGTTGATGCACTTATTGATCACTATTCTCTTCAGCCAGGCTCCAAATGTTGATTCATATCTGAATGAATCGAGTTTCATAAATGCATCTGTAAACGATTCCTGTAATAAATCTTCTGCTTCTTCCATACTGTTTAACATGCGGACACAAATATTGAACATGGCTTTGGAATATAGCTTATACAGCTGATACTGAGCCTTGGGATTCCCCGTCTTACTTAGTTCGATGATTTCCCTGTGTATGTCCTGGTAAGCCGCCGCCAATTTTACTTATGTGTTTCTGTTTTAAAAGGACAGAGAAAAGATATTGCAGTTGCACGAAGGCGCAAAAAACTGATATGGAAATTACATGATTTGGGACGGAAAAGCAAAATGGGGCTATTTCTTCCTGGAAATGAGTACCCTGGTGATGGTATAGAGAACCATTAAAAGGGAGAAGAAATAGGCAATACGGGCAATATAATCACCATGCCGGGTATAGAATGTGAGTTTGTCATTGACATTCAGTTGACCCCTGAGGACATCAGGTTCCCAGTAGTTGGTATGCTGGAGGACCTGGCCTTTTTGATTGATCAGGGAAGAAATTCCTGTATTGGCAGAACGCGCAACACTGCGGCGGGTTTCAATGGCCCTGATCCGGGAATAACTTTGATGTTGCCTGTGGCCGGGGGTATCACCCCACCATCCATCATTGGTTATGACAAATATGAAGCCTGCATCCTGTTTGAGATAATCTGTGATAAATTCCCCGAATATGGATTCATAGCAAATGACCGGGGCAATCCCTGTTGAGTCATCCAGGGAGTAGAGGTTTTCCCTGAATTCCTGGTAACCGTTGCTGCGGAAGGTCCCACCCAGCCTGAGGGTCAGTTTTCGCAGGAAGCCCAGGTACTCGGGATAGGGCATGGTTTCCACACCGATCACAAGTTTGGACTTGATATACACCTGCTGTTGGAGTGAGGAATCCACCTGGGCGGCAGCATTGTACATATCATACCAGTCGTCACTGCCTGAAAGGGGACGGGCAGTCTCACTTTTACCTTCTCCGGCAGGATACAGCTTATAGTAGGTAAGTCCCACAACAAAATGTGATGCCGGGTATTTATCCCTGACAAAATGATAGACTGACTGCATGCTCTGGTTTGTGTACAGGTTTTCCTCCCAGATATTGTCATTGATAAAGGTTTCCGGGGCAACAAAATAATCTGTTCCCGTGGTACCCAGTGAGTCTGCGAGGTCCAGCAGGATCTCCATCTGCCGTTCCATTTCCATGCCTCCGAATTTGGCCCCGTATGGATCTATGTTCGGCTGTATCACAACAATTTCTTTGGGATCATTTTTTTCCTGATAGCTGCTGAACCTGATCAAGGAGTAGCCTATAGGAAACAGGACAACCGCGGCCAGGATGGAGGCCTGTATGAGTTTACCATTCAGGGTCCTGTGTTGGATATAATGTTTTAGCAAATGGAATCCCAGGACATTGACCAGCAGTATCCAGAATGTGCCACCGAAGGCTCCGGTGAATTCATACCATTGTATAAACAGTATGTCGTTGGCTAAACCGTTCCCAAGGTTGAGCCAAGGCCAGTTGACTTCAGCGTAGGTATAAAAATGCTCATATGCCAGCCAGTATGTGATAAAGGCAAAGTGGCCCGTGCCGCTGCTGGTATTCCTCCTGGTAATATGGACCAGCCAGAAAGTCAGGGACATGAGGGAGGTGTTTATAATAATTGCGGCAAACATACCCGCTGGAGTGGCATTCCATAACCACCAGGTAGTAGCCAGGTTCCAGGTAAAAAAGGTAATGATGGCATACAGGAATGCCTTATGCGGTCTGTGTTCTGATTTGTTCTCAAAAAAGTAATCCTCAAGGAACAACAAGGGGATAAAAGCAAACAACAGGATGAGCCCGGTACCGGCTTCATACCAGGCTGGTACAAGCAGGAGGCCACTAAGGATGGAAAGCGACAGGAGGCGTGATCTTGTCATACAATCGGTAAAGATATTATTTATTTACAAGGTATACTCCGAGGAGGATAACTGTAATCCACAGAAGCTGGATGATCCTGATGCTCTCACCATCAATTATGCCCCACATGATGGCAAAAAGGGGGATAATATAGGTAACAGAAGTTGCAAACAGGGTGGTGGTAAACTTGATCAGGTGATTGAATATCAGTACGGCAATCACAGAACTGAACAGGGCAAGGATGGCAATATAAGCCAGGTTCAGCAAGTAATCAGGTGTTTCCGGGACCGACGAAAAATCTGTGAACAGCAAGTAGATCCCAGCAACAGGCCCTGTAAACAGGAATGCAAGGCTGGTAATTTCGAGGCTTGAAAGATTGACAAGTTTAAACTTGATCTCGTTAACGTTTATCCCGTAACATATAGTGGCGACCACAATAAAGAGGGCAAATGCATTGATACCCCTGAAAATGTTCAGGTCACCGTTCCACATAAGCCCTATGGCCCCAATCAATCCCATGAAAAGGCCTGCTATGTTCACCCACCTGGCACTGCTCCTGTAGAAGAGGATCCCCACTATCATAGTAAACAGCGGCGTCAGGGAATTCAACATACCGGCAAGGGAACTGTCTATCCTGGTTTGTGCCTTGGTGAAAAGGAAGGCAGGTATGGCAAAGCCAATAAATCCTACGATAAGGAGGGACAGGATATTATCCCGGCTG
>CAZXOJ010000113.1:0-12630 GCA_964642325.1 uncultured Bacteroides sp.
TTGGAATCATTTGATCCAAATACCAGGCAGAGCATGAAAGGGTCAGGCAATGGCTGGAGGAGAAAGGAATGTTGTAGCTTAGAATTACGAATATAGATTATTGCCCCCGGTGCAGTGCTGGGGGGCTTCCATTTGTGATCCGGCTGGTATTATCTCCTAATGTTAGGTCCGCCGGCTGTCAAAAAAACATGTTTGCTCATCCGCTGCCAACAAAAATCTAATTCATTGAGATACTGCACTTCCCTCCCAACTAATATTAAAAAGCATATAACAGAAACAGGGCCTTCTTTTGTTATTCTGCAAAAGCCAGTCCTGTTTCTGTTATATGCTTTGATAACTTATTCGCTTTCGCGGTAGAGGTAGACGAATCCTTTATATGGAGGGTGGCCCCGGTATCGTTCCGCATCCCATCCCACGGCTTCGATCACATAGTAGTATACCCCCGGCTGGGCAAATTTCTCCCCTTTGCCATCGATGGTTCCATCCCAACCCGCCCATTCGAACTTCTCCTCGTTCTGTTCAAATTCATATACCTTGCGGCCGGAACGACTGAAGATATGTATCCTGAAGGACTTGAGGGACTTTGCCGAGACGAGGAAAAAATCATTGACCCCATCCCCGTTGGGGGTGAAAACATTGGGGGCATCCAGTTCAGATGGTTGGACTATTATGTCAATCCTGGTTGCCAATGGAAAGGAATCAACACAACCCGCCTCGCTAAAGGCAGTCATAGTCGGGTAATAATGGTCTGGTATATAATAGGTATAAACCACAGAATCCTCTATTGTTTCCGTAATGACTTCTGAATCCTCTTCACCTGTCTTGGCACTGTCTACCAGGGTCCACTCAAACTCCACCCCGTTTTCCGACAGGTTGATAAACCGCACTTCGAGAGGGGCTTCCCCGGATGGGTTTACCTCTTCAATCCAATTACCCGGATTTTCCTGGTCTTCAATATAGGTGGCAAATTCAGCCTTGACATGCACACTCTCATACAGGGCATCATCGACCCTGGATAAGCCAAAGCTGTCAACGGCAGTGAGGGTGAAGCGGGTATCTTTGGTGGGTGGCCGTGAATACGGGGGACCGTTATATATGATCAGGTCAAGGAACCTGTCAGCACCGAGGATCTCGTATTCAGCATCATCAGATGTCCATTCGAAGGTCATCCCGTTAGGCAGGTTTACAGGATTCCCATTGGCAAGGTCATAATAACCATGTACCTCTGCTTCTGCTATACCATTCAGCCATAGGTAATCGCAGGTGTATTTATAGGGTTTTATCTTGCCATTTGCATCCTTCTCCACCTCCACATGGGAATCATTGGAAAACACCCATGCCCTGAGCAAGGTGTCAAGATCTGTTGCAGCAATTTGCACCTGGTAACAACCTGGATCCAGGTTATCAAGCCTGGAGGTAGCTACCCCGGATTCTGAATGGAAGGGTGGATCAAAAGCATTGATGGAGGAATTATACATGCTCCAGCTAAAATCAAATCCCGGTGTTCCATATGGTGGAGTTGCCAGTAGTGATCCCTGGACAGGAATCCCGGGAGTGCTGGTAAAAAAAATGAAGTAGGGATCTTCTGAAGCATAAACCGGGTAATCCAGCGTATCTGAAAAATTCGCAGTGGGCGAGCTTATTTGGGCATTCGAAAGACCGAAATTCACCGCTAAAAAACATATAATAAAAATGCGCGATATGAATACCTCTGCTGATCTCATGAACAGGTTTGAAAGGGATATACCCTTAATAACTGGCTTAGGTAACTTTTTATTATTGATGCAAGATTTAAAGTGGCAAAGATATATAATCTCCGAGAAGAAAAAATCATTAATTTTGGCAGCTACCGGAAAGATATGGGGAAAGATTTCATTAAAGATCTGAACGAAGCACAGCAAAAAGCTGTCCTGGCAATTAACGGTCCAAGCCTTGTCATTGCAGGGGCAGGTTCCGGGAAAACAAGGGTCCTGACATACAGGATCGCATACCTGCTCAGCCAGGATATCCCTCCCGGCAGCATCCTGGCACTGACATTCACCAACAAGGCCGCCAGGGAAATGAAGGAAAGGATTGGAAAGCTCGTCGAACCGGAACGAGCCCGGTATCTGTGGATGGGGACCTTCCATTCTGTTTTCTCAAAGATCCTCCGAAGGGATGGTCATTTGCTGGGTTACCCTTCTACCTACACCATCTATGATTCTTCTGATTCAAAAAGCCTGGTCAGGAAGATCATCAAGGACCTGGATCTGAATGACCAGATCTACAAAGCAAATGAGATACATGGCCGGATCTCCTCGGCCAAAAATAACCTGATCACTCCCCAGGCATATTTTTCCAGTGCGCAACTGATGGAAACGGATAAGCGAACCCGTAAACCCAGGATCGCAGACATTTATAAAATATATGCCCTCAGATGCAAGAAAGCCGATGCCATGGACTTCGATGACCTTTTGCTGAATCTGTATATCCTGATCCGGGACTTCCCAGACGTCCTTGCAAGGTATCAGGAACAATTCAGGTATATTCTTGTGGACGAATACCAGGATACAAATTACCTGCAGTACAAGATCATCAACCAGTTATCTTCCAGGTATAAGAATATTTGCGTGGTGGGAGATGATGCTCAGAGTATATATTCATTCAGGGGGGCGAGGATAGAGAATATCCTGAATTTTAAACATGATTACCCGGACTACGGTCTCTTTAAGCTGGAAAGGAATTACCGTTCAACCCGGAACATCGTTGATGCTGCCAACAGTATTATCGCAAAGAACCGTGACCAGATAAGCAAAAAAATCTGGTCAAAAAAAGAGACAGGGGAAAAAATCAAACTCATCAGGGCTGCCACAGATAATGAAGAAGGATACCTTATCGCAAACCTGATAAAGGATGCTGTATATGCACACCAGTTGCACCACAAGGAAATAGCTATCCTGTACCGGACCAATGCCCAGTCCAGGATCTTTGAGGAAGCTCTCCGGAAACTGAATATCCCATACAAGGTATATGGCAGCCTATCATTTTACCAGAGAAAAGAGATCAAGGATCTCCTGGGATATTTCAGGCTGACGGTGAATCCATTTGATGAAGAATCCCTTCGCAGGATAATCAATTACCCTGCCCGGGGGATTGGCCAGACAACCGTTACCAGGCTTGAAGATATAGCAAGCAGTCAGGACAAAAGGATCTGGGACGTCCTCCTGTCAATTGATGATCATTCCGGTGTATTTAACCAGGGAACCATACGCAAGCTGAAGGCATTTTTTGCCCTGATCAATGGGTACCGGGATAATCTTCAGACCATGGAAGCTTTTGACCTGGCCTATTCTATTGCAGAAAGTTCAGGGATAATGAAGGACCTACATTATCAGAATTCTCCTGAGAACCTGAGCAAATGGGAGAACCTTCAGGAGATCCTGAACGGGATCAAGGAATTTGTGGAATCCCAGGAAGAGGCTGAGGATACCACCCTCGAGTCCTTTCTCCAGAGTGTATCCCTGCTGACCGATGCGGACAGCGAGAAGGAAGAGGACAGGGATAAGGTAACCATCATGACCGCCCATGCGTCAAAGGGACTGGAATACAGGTTTGTTTATGTAACGGGACTGGAAGAAGAGTTGTTCCCATCACGCATGTCTTCCAATACTAGAGAAGAGATAGAGGAAGAGAGAAGGCTGTTTTATGTCGCGGTTACCCGTGCCATGGAACAGGTCACCCTGAGCTTTGCCATCACCCGTTACCGTTGGGGTGTTCCTGTTAATGCTGTCCCCAGCCGATTTATCCGGGAGATAGAACCGGAATATATTGACAGCCCATTGGAGGAAAAGCAGGCGGAACCACTTCAACCTTCATGGAAACCCTCACAAACTGCCTGGAAACCCTCACAGAAAAAAGTGGAACGTGTACCTGTAACAACAGAAAAGATTAAAAGGATGACACCCGTTTCCAGGGCAACTCCTGCTTCAGGTTCAGGTACCTCATTCACGGCGGATGATCCCGCTGAAATCCAAACGGGAATGAAGGTAGAACATCTGCGATTCGGTTTTGGAAAGATCATCAACCTGGAAGGAGAACTTCCCAACAGGAAGGCAACGGTATTTTTCAAGGAGCATGGACAAAAACAACTTTTGTTGAAGTTTGCCAAATTGAAGATCATCCCTTAGCAGGAATTGAAAACATTTTGAAATCCCCGCAGATTTGTGTTCATTTGCATTTAAATTCAAATTAATGGAATACGATTATAATTCACAGCGCTCCAAGATGATACTCCCGGAATATGGACGGAATATCCAGAAGATGGTTGAATATGCCGTTCAGATTGAGGATAAGGAAGAAAGAAACAAAGCATCCAGGGCCATCATCGCAATCATGGGGAACCTGAATCCCCACCTGAGGGATGTCGCCGATTTTAAACATAAATTGTGGGACCACCTGTTCATCATATCAGATTTCAAACTGGATATTGATTCCCCATACGAAAAACCTACCCCTGAGACTTTGTTTGAAAAGCCCAAGCAGGTTCCCTATAATGACTATGCTATCAAGTACAAGCATTATGGTAAGATCATTGAATTGCTTATCAAAGAGGCTTCTGAATTTAAGGAAGGTGAGGAAAGGGATGCATTGATCAGGCTGATAGCCAATCATATGAAGAAATGCTATGTCACCTGGAACAGGGATGTTGTGGATGACAGATCCATTTTCGAAGACCTTAAGACCCTGTCTGGAGGAAAGATCGTTGTAGGAGATGACCTGAAGCTTTCTGACACCAGGGATATCCTTTCGAAAAACAAAAAGAAAAGACCGCCAAAAAAGAAATAACCCGCATGGGCACATTTGTTGTGAACGGGGGGAGACCCCTTTCCGGCACACTCACTCCCCAAGGTGCCAAAAACGAGGCATTACAGGTAATCTGTGCCAGTTTACTGACAGATGAAGCAGTCACCATCAGGAACGTTCCCGATATCCTTGATGTCACCAACCTGATCTCCCTCCTGGACGACATGGGAGTTATGGTTAGCAATCCTTCCAAGGGCACTTATACCTTCCAAGCAAAAGATATAAATCTTGATTATCTTAAGAGTGATGGGTTCAGGGAAAAGGGGACGAGCCTGAGGGGGTCCATTATGGTCCTGGGGCCTTTGCTGGCAAGGTTTGGCAAGGGTTATGTACCTGCACCCGGAGGGGATAAAATTGGCCGCAGAAGACTGGACACTCATTTTATTGGCTTTCAGCGCCTGGGAGCATCATTCAGCTATGACCAGCCGTCACAGCTGTATTCCGTCGATGCGCCTTCACTACAGGGATGTTATATGTTACTGGATGAAGCCTCTGTCACCGGAACCGCCAACCTCCTGATGTGTGCTGTCCTGGTCAAAGGCACCACAACCATATACAATGCCGCCTGTGAACCTTATATACAGCAACTGAGTAATATGCTGATCCGCATGGGGGCAAAGATCGACGGGATTGGCTCCAACTTGCTGACTATCAATGGTACAGGATCTCTTCATGGCTGTGAACACAGTCTTCTGCCCGATATGATAGAGGTTGGCAGTTTTATCGGTATGGCAGCACTTACCCGATCAGAATTGACCCTCAGGAAAGTCTCGGTCGAAAACCTCGGGATCATCCCTGAACAATTCAGAAGATTAGGAATTGAGATCAGGCAGCAAGAGGATGATCTTTTTATTCCCCGGCAGGAGCATTACGAGATAGAAACATTTATTGACGGATCCATTATGACCATTGCCGATGCTCCATGGCCAGGACTGACACCGGATCTGCTCAGCATATTCCTGGTGGTTGCCACCCAGGCAAAAGGCAGTGTCCTGATACACCAGAAAATGTTCGAAAGCAGGTTGTTCTTTGTCGATAAGCTGATTGATATGGGCGCCCAGATCATCCTTTGCGATCCCCATAGGGCAACAGTTATAGGCATAAACAGGCAATACCCCTTACGGCCTACCACCATGAGTTCACCCGATATCCGTGCAGGCGTGGCATTACTGATCGCTGCACTTTCAGCAGAAGGAAGCAGTACCATCCATAATATCGAACAAATCGACCGCGGCTACGAGGATATTGAGCAACGCCTGAATAATATCGGAGCCGATATTTCCCGCACGTAATTTTCCCTATATTTGCGCCTTACTAAGCACTCACATCATGAAGAAAAAGAAATCTTTTGCACTCATCCTTATGGCAGGCTTGATCATTTTATCTTTGGCATTCAGTTCAAAGAGTATTTCCACAGCTGAGCATGCTCCTTCTGTTGGTTTAAATATTGGTGACATTGCGCCGGAATTAGTATATGAATCCCCCGAGGGAAAGGATATTGCCCTCTCATCCTTAAGGGGACAAATGGTCCTGATCGATTTCTGGGCTGCCTGGTGCCCACCCTGCCGCGCTGAAAATCCAGCCCTTGTCAAGGCTTATAATACATTCAAGGATGGCTCATTCGAAAATGGAAAAGGTTTCACCATTTACTCTGTCTCGCTCGACCGAAGCAAGGAATCATGGGTGAAGGCAATAGAGGCCGATAAGCTGTCCTGGCCGTCCCATGTCAGCGATCTCCTCTATTGGAATTCCGAAGCCGCCAAAACATACGGGATAAGATCCATTCCTGATAATTTTCTGATCGATGGCGATGGGGTCATAATCGCCAGAGGTCTCCGAGGTGAAAAACTTCCTGCAAAACTGTCTGAATTGCAGAAATAATCCCTATTACCTGTCAAAATACCCAGCGATATTTGCTTGCATGTCAATTTGTCCTGAATTTAATCTTGGCAAAACATTTGCTGATCATGGGACACATAGATTTTTTATTAAAATGAGCTTATAAATGGCAAACAAAAAGAATATAAAAGATATCACAGGAAACAAGGAAGCTGGAGAGAAGAAGGTTGAGGGCCAGAAGCAAAAAAGTGCCGGTACCAGGCAAAAATCTACCAGGACCAAAAAAAAGCCTGATGAATCATCCAAAATGAAGGCACTGGAGCAGGAATTGCAGGAACAAAAGGAAAAATACCTCAGGTTATCGGCCGATTTTGACAACTACCGCAAGCGTACCATGAAGGAAAAAATCGATTGGAGCAAACAGGCCGGAGCAGACATATTTGCCAGGATACTACCCGTACTCGATAACCTGGAGAGAGCCATGAAAGCAGTCGAAGAGGCAAAGGACCTGGAAGCAGTCAAAGAGGGAATGCATCTGATATATAATATGTTCAATGAATACCTCGGACAACAGGGGGTCAAGGAAATAGAAGCCATGCACCAGGAATTTGATACGGATGTACATGATGCGGTTACCAAGATCCCGGCACCAAACAAGAAATTGAAAGGGAAGATTGTAGACGTCATTGAAAGGGGCTATTTCCTGAACGATAAAGTCCTTCGTTACGCAAAAGTAGTTATAGGAGAATAATGGGAAAGAGAGATTTTTACGAAATACTGGATGTCTCGAAAAATGCCAGCAAGGAGGACATTAAGAAAGCCTACCGCAAACAGGCCCTGAAATTCCATCCAGACAAAAATCCGGGAGATGACAGTGCCGAGGAAAAGTTCAAGGAGGCTGCTGAAGCCTATGAGGTATTAAGCGACGATGACAAAAGGGCCAGGTATGACCGGTTCGGACATGCAGGTCTTGGAGGAGCAGCCGGTGGAGGCTTTGGTGGCCAGGGTATGACCGTAGAGGATATATTCTCAAGCTTCGGTGATATTTTCGGGGATGCATTCGGGGGATTTAGTGGATTTGGTGGCAGCAGGAGATCTTCCCGCGCGGTCAGAAAAGGATCCAATCTCAGGGTAAAGGTAAAACTGGACCTCCAGGAAATTGCCAATGGTGCAGAGAAAAAGATCAAGGTAAATAAATATGTAAGCTGTTCTTCCTGTGAAGGTACTGGCGCAGAAGGAGGCTCCAGTTATTCAACCTGCAATACCTGCAATGGCAACGGCCAGGTGACCAGGGTATCCAATACTTTCCTCGGACAAATGCAAACGGTGACATCCTGTCCAACCTGTGGTGGAGAAGGTAAGATCATTACCAATAAATGCAAAAAATGTTATGGTGAGGGGATGGTAAAGGAAGAAGAAGTCATTCCCATCAGTATCCCTGCAGGTGTGGCCGAGGGCATGCAAATGACCGTTTCCGGAAAGGGAAATGCAGCCAGGCGGGGTGGCATAAACGGTGACCTGCTGGTTATGATCCAGGAAGAACATCATCCTGAATTAATCCGGGATGGCAATGATCTATTGTATAATTTACACATCAGCATCCCCCAAGCATCTCTGGGATCAGCAGTAGAGATCCCTACGGTAGATAGCAAGGTAAAAATCAAGATAGAACCCGGAACCCAACCTGGGAAAATCCTTCGTTTGCGCAATAAGGGCATCCCGGATGTAAATGGTTACAACAAGGGGGACCTGCTGGTGAGCATCAACGTCTGGATACCTAAAAATTTGACAAAGGAAGAACAAAAACTTATCGAGAAATTCGGCGATTCTCCTAATTTTATACCTCATCCGGATAAAAGTGAGATGAATTTCTTCGAGCGGATGAAGGGTTATTTTAATTAAACTGCACATGGAGGAGATCTTTAAGGCTGATAAGGTTGTTAAGAAATTTATCAATACCGTAGCCCTGGATCAGGTCTCTGTCAGTATTCCCAAAGGAAGTATTTATGGTTTGCTGGGACCCAACGGGGCAGGTAAAACCACGCTGATCAGGATCATCAACCAGATTACGGCACCGGATGAAGGGAGTTTAATTTTCAACGGTGAAAAAATTCGTCCTGAGCATGTTTCCCGTATTGGTTATCTCCCCGAGGAACGTGGCCTGTACAAAAAAATGAAAGTGGGAGAACAGGCGCTATACCTTGCTCAGCTAAAAGGCCTGTCCAAGAAAGAAGCCATGATCCGCCTGAAAAAATGGTTTGGAAAATTCGAGATACTCGATTGGTGGAATAAGAAAGTTGAAGAGCTCTCCAAGGGAATGCAACAAAAGGTCCAGTTCATTGTCACCATCCTGCATGAACCTGAATTACTTATTTTCGACGAACCTTTCAGCGGATTCGATCCCATTAATGCAGACATGCTTAAGAAAGAGATCTTGACACTCAGGGAAGAAGGCGCAACCATTATATTTTCTACTCATAATATGGGATCGGTAGAAGAATTATGTGATCATATCTCACTGATCGACAAAGGCAAGACCCTCATCGAGGGAGAGATCAGGGAGATCAGGGACAGGTACAGGACGGATACCTATGAAGTAGCTTTCCATGGTGAGGAAGATACGTTGAAGCAATCCTTGAACGATCACTATGAGCTGTTGGAAACCGTCAGCGATAAAGGCTTGAAAAAAGCCAGGATCAAGCTGCTGCATCATACCACGGATAATGAGCTCCTCTCATTGCTTTTACCTTCAGTACATGTTATTTCATTCAATGAGGTGTACCCGAGTATGAACGATATTTTTATCAGGGTCGTCAAAGACAATTAAGCCATGAACAAAATCGGACTGATCATCAAGAGGGAATATACTACCAGGGTCCGGAAACGGTCTTTCATAGTTATGTCCATACTGGGACCCATACTATTTGCATCCCTGATGGTGGTACCTGCATTGATTGCGATGTCGGAGGACCAGGAAGTAAAGCGGATCGCAGTGGTGGACAGTTCCCACCTGTTCATGAATGTCATCCCCGAAACAGAATACCTGAAGTTTGATTACCTGGAAAACGCACGCTTGAATGATATCAAGCATACATATTCGGCAGGAGGCTATTATGGTGTGCTCTACATTTCGCATATCGTTGCCTTCGAACCCAACTCGGTGGTTTTCTATTCTGATAAGCAACCCAACCTGGCCACCAAGATGCATATCAGCAAAGCCATGGAGAATTATGTCAGGGATCAGAAATTAAAAACTTATGAGATTGAGAACCTGGATAATATCCTGAAGTCTGTAAAAACAAGGATCAATATCCGCACCATCAAGATTACAGATACCGGGAGGGAGAAAGAAAGCCATACCGGGGTTGCTATGGCAGTCGGATACATAGGGGGATTCCTGATATATATGTTCATCTTCTTTTTTGGTGCCCAGTTGATGAGGGGAGTGATAGAAGAAAAGGTAAATCGCATTGTGGAAATCATTGTCTCATCGGTCAAACCCTTTCAGCTCATGATGGGCAAGATCATTGGCATTGCCATGGTAGGACTTACACAGTTCATGATCTGGGTAGTAACTACCTTCCTCCTGGTGACCATGGTTACTACCCTGATATTCCCTGAAATGAAAATGACAGCAACCGAGCAGGTTTTATCCCAGGATATTATGTCATCCGGACCAGTTGATGCAAAACCTGAGGCTAAGTCAGAGGACATGGACGAGATCATGGGCTTCCTGTCCGGACTGAAAGACATCAATTTTGCCCTGACCCTTGGATCATTTATTTTCTATTTCCTGGGAGGCTACCTGCTGTACGGTGCTTTGTTTGCCTCCATCGGAGCGGCCGTCGATAATGAAACAGATACCCAGCAATTTATGTTGCCACTCACCATTCCTTTGATCCTGGCCCTGCTTGTACTGGTGAATTCCATTAATAATCCCGACAGTGCTATCTCATTCTGGTTTTCCATCATCCCCTTTACCTCACCCATCGTGATGATGGGCAGGCTACCATTCGGGGTGCCGGATTGGCAGGTAGGATTATCCATGGCCCTGCTGGTGCTTACATTCATCGGCATGACCTGGCTGGCTGCGAAGATCTACCGCACCGGCATACTGATGTATGGCAAGAAGACAAGCTACAAGGAAATCGCAAAGTGGATACGGCATAGTTAATGAACTCATTATAATAATACAGATCCTTTAAACATGGCCAAGATTTTAGTAATAGACGACGAAAAAAGTATCCGGAATACACTTTCAGAGATACTTGCGGCAGAGGATCATGAAGTCCTCGCGGCTGAAGATGGTCCCACAGGACTCGAACTATACGGAAATAACAAGCTGGATGTAGTCCTCTGCGATATTAAAATGCAGGAAATGGATGGCATGGAGGTTTTGGAGAAGATGCTGGAACAGCCCAAGGATGTACCAGTGATCATGATTTCAGGACATGGAGATATAGAAATTGCCGTCGATGCCATCAAGAAGGGTGCCTTTGATTTCCTGGAAAAACCGCTTGATCTGAACAGGCTGTTGATCACCATCCGGAATGCCCTCGAAAGATCCGACCTGATCACCGAGACAAGGGTGCTCAAACGGAAAATCAGCAAAACCAATGAAATGATTGGTGAGTCTGAGGCCATCGTTAAGATCAAGGAAATGATAACACGGGTTGCCCCTACGGATGCCCGGGTTTTGATCACAGGCGACAATGGAACCGGCAAAGAACTGGTTGCCAGATGGCTGCATGAAAAAAGCAACCGTGCAGCAAGTCCCTTTATCGAAGTTAACTGTGCCGCCATACCCTCTGAACTGATTGAAAGTGAATTGTTCGGGCATGAGAAGGGGGCCTTCACAAGTGCCCATAAACAACGCAAAGGAAAATTTGAGCAGGCCAGCGGCGGCACACTGTTCCTTGATGAGATAGGTGATATGAGCCTCTCAGCCCAGTCGAAGGTATTGCGCGCCCTCCAGGAGAACAAAATCACCCGTGTTGGCAGTGATAAGGACATCGAAGTGGATGTCCGGATCATTACGGCTACCAATAAGAACCTGAAAGAAGAAATTGATAAACATAATTTCCGGGAAGACCTGTACCACCGGCTGAGTGTGATCATCATACAGGTCCCTACCCTGAATGAAAGGGCCGGGGATATACTCCTGCTGGCTGATCATTTCAATGAACAGATCTGTGCGGAACATGGTATGGCAAAGAAAAACATTACCGATGATGCTATAAAGGAGCTTCAGAAAAAACCATGGACTGGAAATATCAGGGAGTTCAGGAATGTCATTGAAAGGCTGATCATACTTTGTGACAAAGAAATTACCGGCAAAGACGTATCTGCATTTGCCTGAGCTTGACCCCTTAATAGAACTTGTGATCCCTTTTCATATGGTAAATTCTTTCTGCAGTCATCCGGGTTGCTTCGGGAATGCTAATATCCATGCGCCTGGCATACCTTCTTATATCTCCCGGAAGGGTCCTGCTTTGCTGGATCTCCCTTGTCACTAACTCAATACCTGCTTTCTCAGATAGTTCATCCATGTATGACCAGTCTTCACTCAGATCATAGTAGACATAGATCCCCTTCCTGCACAGCTCCTCGTCATTTATGGATAATAAATGCTGTCGCACATATTCAACATCATGCCAGCGATGTAAAAGATTATACCAGTAGGCCTTTTTTGACATTGAATCCCAATGGATGACCGTCCCATTATAATGCCTGGTCTGGAGCAATTGAAAAAACAGCATGAAAACCAGTAAACCAGAAATTCCGTATCTGACAAGCCTTTTCCTATATTCCAGGATTACCCCAACAAATGCTGCAAGCGGCAGTGCCAGGATGCCATACATGTCTATATAGATACGTCCTCCGAAGCCTCCACCAAACCACCAGGTCCACCAACAAGACATCACATATATCATGAGGACAAGATAAAGT
>CAZXOJ010000114.1:0-12629 GCA_964642325.1 uncultured Bacteroides sp.
GAAGGCGCTCATATAGATAACCAGCTCCCCCGTGAAGGGTATATACATGATATTCAGGTAATCTGCATACATGATATTTCCTGAGAGGTATGCAAGGACACCAAGGGTAGTCCCCATAATGGCCGAGGTCCCAGTTGCCAGTCCATCCAGTCCATCGGTCATATTGGCTCCGTTCGATACGGAAGTGATGATAATTATTACGGCAAGGATCAGCACAAGCCATGCCCATTTTTTCGCTCTTTCACCCATAAATCCGATGATATAGGCATAGTCAAATTCATTATTTTTTACAAAGGGAATGGTGGTTTTGGTGGACTTCACATCCCTGGTGACAAAGTGGCTAACCGGTTCATCCTCGGACTGTTCCTGTACAATCTCCATGCTGGGCTCTCCATTCTCCAGCAATACTTTTTCCCTGACGATCACATCCTTGTCCAGGTACAGCGTAAGTCCCACAAGGATCCCCAGCATAACCTGTCCCAGGATCTTGAACTTGCCAGTCAGTCCCTTTTTATTTTTCTTGAATACTTTTATATAATCATCAACAAATCCGACCAGTCCCAACCAGACAGTTGTCAGGATCATCAGCAGAACATATGTATTTCCCAGGTCGCCGAACAAGAGGGTTGGAATAAGTATGGAGGCCAGTATTATGATCCCTCCCATGGTCGGGGTACCCTGCTTACTGGCCTGTCCTTCGAGTCCCAGATCACGGATTGATTCCCCTATCTGTTTCCTCCTCAACATATTGATGATCCTTTTACCAAATAACATGGATATGATCAGCGAGGTGATCACTGCACTGGCCGAACGGAAGGAGATGTACTGAAAAACACCGGCTCCCGGGAATCCCATTTCATCCAAATATTCAAACAGATAGATCAGCATATTGCATCATTTTTGGGTCAGCAGACCCTGTAATATTTCCCGGTCATCAAAGGGGTGCTTTTCCCCTTCAATTTCCTGATATGTTTCATGGCCTTTCCCGGCCACCAGTACGATGTCCCCTTCCCTGGCCAGCATAATGGCTGTTTTGATAGCTTCCCTGCGATCAGGTATGGCCAGTACATTATTTCGTTTGTTCTCAGGCACGCCTGCTATCATATCCTTGATGATATCCTCAGGCTTTTCATACCTTGGATTATCACTTGTGAGAATCACTTGTTGGCTGTGGTCTGCAGCCACCTGGCCCATGACCTTTCGTTTACCTGCATCCCGGTTACCTCCGGCCCCTACCACTGTTATGATCCGGGTGTTGCCATTGCGCAGGTTTTCTATGGTTGTCAGGACGTTCTTCAGGGCATCCGGTGTATGCGCATAGTCCACAATGGCGGTGATCCCCTTTGCTGACTGCAGGGTTTCGAACCGTCCTTCCACAGGCATCTGTTCACTCAGCAGGGTCAGGACCTGTTCCTTTTCCATGCCGCTCATCAGGGCACATCCATATACTGCCAGCAGGTTGTAGGCATTAAATTTCCCCACAAGCCTGCTCCAGAAATCGAATCCGTCAAGGATAAGGTGCATACCATCCAGGTGGCTCTCAAGGATTTTTCCCTTCACATCGGCTATCCCCTGCAAGCCATAGGTTTTGATGCTAGCCAGGCAATTCTGCACCATGATCTTACCGTTCTTATCATCCCTGTTCACAAGTGCAAAGGCGGAAGCTGGCAGTTGATCGAAAAATGCCTTTTTAACATTGATATATTCCTTGAATGTTTTATGATAATCAAGGTGTTCATGGGTGATATTTGTGAATACGCCGCCACCAAACCGTATCCCTGCCGTTCTCTTCTGGTGTATGGCATGGGAGCTGACTTCCATAAAGCAAAAAGTACAGCCTGCCCCGGCCATAGAAGAAAACATCTGCTGGATCTGCAGGGCATCCGGCGTTGTATGGGTAGCCGGCAGGGGCTTGTCCCCCACCATATTCCTGACAGTTGAGATCAGTCCCACATTACGGCCGGCAGCCATATATAATTGATAAAGCAGGCTGGCTACGGTAGTTTTCCCGTTGGTCCCGGTAATGCCGATCACCATCAACTTTTCTGAGGGGTTCCCATAAAATGCAGCGGCTCCCCATCCAAGCGCCCTGGCAGCATCATGGACCCGGATAAAACAGATATGTCCTGCAGGCCGGGCAGGGATCTTTTCGCAAATCACAGCCACAGCTCCGGATTTAATAGCCTGATCCATATAATCATGACCATCTGTCCTGGTCCCTTGGATGGCATAAAATACCCCTCCTTCTTCCAACTTCCGCGAATCGAAGCATATGGATTTGATGCCTGGATTCTCCGGCCCTAAACGCTCCAGTACCTTAACCTGTTTTAATATGTCATTTAATCGCTTCAAACCCTAGGTAAAGCTCATGGTTAACTTTATCTTTTGTCCTTTTACTATCCTGCTGCCGGGGGGAATGGACTGCTCCAATACTTTCCCCCGGCCATGAATGATCACTTTCAGTCCCGC
This sequence comes from uncultured Bacteroides sp., assembly GCA_964642325.1. GTDB lineage: Bacteria > Bacteroidota > Bacteroidia > Bacteroidales > SM23-62 > SM23-62. Next base: position 2,470 of record CAZXOJ010000114.1, read on the forward strand.
GTTCTCCAATAAATAAACCGCATCCTTGACCCCCATTTCCCTGACATTGGGCACCAGGTTCTCCCTGATGGCAAGGGGTTCTGTCTGGATAGATTCATCTCCCTTGGTGGTTTGTACCCACTCGGTACCCTGCTGCCCCGATATGGGTATATCCAGGTCCTTTAAAACTTTTTCAAGGGCGCCCCTGTGACCATTCTTGGAAAATGGGATCTCGGCCAGGTATCCATCCTCAGGAACCAAATCCTGCTGCATGTCCAGGTTGGTTGCATATACCTTCCTGGAGATCTCCTGGAATACTGGTCCAGCCACGAGGTTGCCGTAATAGACATCACTGGTTGGGGAGTTCACCACGACAATACATGAATACCTTGGTTTTTCCGCCGGAAAGTAGCCGACAAATGATGCCTGGTAACTTATTTTGGAATCCACCCTGTATCCATATTTCGCATTGGCAATCTGGGCAGTACCTGTTTTCCCGGCAATCCTGAAGTTCTCATTGCTCAGGTTTTTGGCCGTCCCGTTTTCCACAACTCCTTCCAGCATGATCTTTACTTTCTCCAGGGTTTCATCTGAGCAAATGGAGTGGTCAATTACATTGCTATTGAATTTTTTAATCATTTTGCCATAGTAAAGCACGCTCTCTACAATCCTCGGTTTTACCATTTTTCCCTTATTCGCAACAGCATTATAAAAGGTGAGAATTTGCAGGGGAGTCATCCTTACCTCATAACCATGAGACATCATGGGAAGGGAAATCCCCGACCAGTACTCATCCCCTGGATACCTGATCAATGGTTCACCCTCGCCCCGGATCTCAATGCCAAGAGGCTCATTCAAATGCATTCGATACAGCCTTTCAACAAAAGCCTCTTCCTTTCCCTTGTAGTTATCATGGACAATCATGGAAAGGGCAACATTGGATGAAACCTCGAAGGCCTCTTTAACAGTGATGGTACCATAACCACCCCTCTTGGTATCCTTGATTACCTGGTCATAGTATCTGATACTACCCCTTCCCGTATGGATGGTATCGTCCAGCTCAACGTATCCGTCTTCGAGTGCCACCATCAGGGAAGCCAGCTTAAATGTTGAGCCCGGTTCGGTACTCTCAGCAATGGCATAATTATAGGACTCAGCATAGTTGCCGTTTTTGTTCCTGGCCAGGTTGGCTATGGCTCTGATATCACCTGTTTCCACTTCCATTAGAATAGCACAGCCATGATGTGCCTTATGAATGGATAACTGTTTCATCAAGGCATTTTCGGCAACATCCTGGATATCAACATCAATGGTCGTAACCACGTCGTATCCATTTTCCGGGTCAACTTCATTGCCGTCATTGACAGGGATCCATATATTGCCTGCCGTTTTCTGCATCAACCGTATGCCTTTCACACCGGCCAGGAAATGGTCATAAGCTCCTTCAATTCCCACAATATTCCCGGATTCACTCTTGCTCAGGTATCCTATGGTGCGGGCAGCCAGCAGTTGATGCGGCAGGACCCTCCGGTTGCTCTGTATGGCGATGAATCCGCCTTTATACATTCCCATGCGGAATATCGGGAAGGTTTTCATTTCCTGCAGCTGCTGATAGCTGACCTGGCGCCGGATCAGGTAGTATCTTTTCCCTTGTTTCCGGGCTCGTGTCAGATCCTGCTTCCAGGCAGCTTTTGATTTGTCGTTGAACAGCCGGGACAAGCGGTAGCTCAAAGAATCGATTCCCTGCCTGAATGTCTCATTTTTCATGGCACTGCTATTGAGATCCATCCTGATCTCGTAATAGGGAACCGAGGTAGCCAGCAATCCTTTGCCACCTGTGGCATAAATGTCCCCGCGGTTGGGTTCAATGGTGACGTATTTCAACATCAGATCCTCGGCCTTCTGCCGTAACTCATCTCCCTTGAGGGTCTGCAGATACAATATCTTGAACAGAATAGCCAGGGCCAGCGCAAAGAATCCCAGGTAAAGTGCGATCACCCGGCCAACGATTATTTTTTTAATAGACGGCTTTCCCATTCTTACCTTTTTTAACGGTGATCTTTACCGGGGGATCCACCGCTTCATGTAATCCCATCGAACGTTTGGAAATCATCTTTGCCACCTCTGACTGCCGGCTGATAAACTCCAGTTCAGAAGCTGTTGATATAGCCCTGGCCCTCAATTCCCTGAGCTCGGTCTGCAATTGCATTGTTTCCCGTATGACCTTCTCCGCATGGTATCGGTTGCCGATGTATAAAATGATCAGAAAGGTGATGAACAACACAAAAGGAAGCTGTCTCACCACGGTATCCCTGGTCAGTAAACTGCCATCGAAAACATCCCATACCGAACCTTTCCTGATTTCCTTCTGTTCGATCTTCTGGTCGACGAATTCAATATTTTCTTTTTGCCTGCTCATAAATCAGTCAGTTTTTCTGCAATCCTTAATTTGGCACTCCTGGCCCTTGGATTCTGCTCAGTCTCCACCGGTCCGGGTTGAATGATGCTCCTGTTCACCTGCCTTAGCGGACTGACCAGATTGCCGTAGAAATCTTTCTCGATGACTCCTTCTACATTTCCTGTCCTGAAAAAATGTTTCACCAGCCTGTCCTCCAATGAATGGTAGCTCAGGATCACCAGCCTGGACCCCCTGTTCATGAAGCGGACGGTTTGTTCCAGCATCTGCTGCAGTGATTCCAGTTCATCATTCACCTCTATTCGCAAAGCCTGGAAAACCTTTGCCAGGTATTTATGTTGCCCGTGTGCCGGCATGCATTCCCTTATGGCTTCCATGAACTGTCCGGTTGTTATTATCTTATCACTCCTCCTCGCAAAACAAACAGCCCTTGCCAGCTTACTTGAATTTTTCAATTCCCCGTACCTTGAAAACAGTATTCTCAGGTTATCTTCGGGGTATTGATTCAGGATATCCATCGCAGATTTCTCCGCGTCCGGGTTCATTCTCATGTCAATTTTGCTATCAAACCGGTAGGAAAAACCTCTCTCCGCCTCATCGAAATGATGTGACGACACCCCCAGGTCTGCGAGTGCCCCGTGAATTGATGTTATACCATTATACCGCAAAAAATTTCTGACATATCTGAAATTGCCCCTGATAAATAACAAGCGTTCATCCTTTATGATATTTTGAACTGCATCCGGGTCCTGGTCGAATGCGATCAGCCTTCCTCCCCCCAGTCGTTCCAGGATGGCCTTGGAGTGATTTCCCCCACCATAGGTGAAATCAATGTAGGTCCCACCCTCCTGAATGTTCAATCCATTCAGACTCTCCTCCAGCAATACAGGCTGATGATACATTACTCTTCGTCAAGATATCTTATTTCTCCCCCCAGAATCTTTTCTGTAAGTGATTCCAGTTCGGATTTACCTTCCTTGAATTTTCCATAGAGTACCGGTGACCAGACATCTATCTTTCCGTCTCGTCCTTCCAGTAAAACTTCTTCGTTCGCTTTGGCGTAATCAAGCAATCGTTTTGGGATCAGGAGACGGCTGTTCGCATCAATTACCAATTCAGCCTTTCCATCATTAAAAAGCCTGAGGAAACGTTCATGCTCCTTATTGAAAGGGTTGGTATTCCGCCTGATGATCCTGTTCAGCCTTTCCCATTCTTCTAAAGGATACATGATTAGGCAGGACTCATACACATCAGGCTTGATCACAAATCTCTCCTCTGTACCTGCAGGCATCTGTTTCTTGAAAGCTGAGGGAAGCATTATCCTTCCCTTGCTATCCACTTTGCATATATGTTCTCCTATAAACGTTATCATACCTGGGTTTCCCGGGATATGGTGTAAAAATATATAAAAAATCCCCACTTTCCACCACTTTTCCCCATTTTTTGACACTTTGTTAAAAACTTATAACACATCGAATTTATGTGCTGTTAATCAGCGTCTTACACAGGTGATTCTGAGATCATTGATCCTATTCTTGATGATTTTTGTAGTTTTTTCTTACTTTGCATATGAACAAAAACACCCTAAATCGGGAAATTAAGATCTAAATGACTGATATTTCAAAAGGCCAGGAAATACAAAAATTTGACATTAAAAAGCTATTTTATGAGAAAAGTCCGAGAGTTGCCGGGCTGATGCCAGGTTTTATATATGCCTACCTGAAAAGGATCCTACACCAGGATTTTGTTAATACTTACCTTGAAAGACATGGGGATAAAATGGGAATTGATTTCATGGAGGCAGCATACCAGGAATTCAATGTTGACATGGATATCAAGGGAGAGGAGAACCTGCCTGAATCCGGGCGCTTCCTGTTTGTAGCCAACCACCCCCTCGGGGGATTTGATGGGAATATGCTGATCTATATCATTCGAAAGCATTATCCCAGGGTCGTCTTCCTGGTAAATGATATCCTGATGAACCTGAAGAATATGGATGAATTCTTCATACCTATCAATAAGTACGGCGGCCAGTCACGGGAGAGCGTCAAACAGCTGGATGAAGCCTATCGTTCTGACATACAGATTATTAGCTTTCCGTCTGGTATGGTCTCCAGGAAACTTAAAGGGAAGATACAAGACCTGGCCTGGCAAAAAAATTTCATTATCAAGGCCAAACAATACCAGCGGGATGTTTTACCTGTACATGTAAGTGGTAGAAACAGTAATTTTTTCTACAGGCTTGCCAATATCAGGAAAATTTTAGGCATCAAATGGAACCTTGAGATGCTCTACCTCATTGACGAGACATACAAGCACCAGAACAAAACCTTTACATTTACGATCGGAAAACCCATACCCTATTCAGACTTTGACCGCCGGTTTACACCAATAGAATGGGCTGCCAAAGTAAGGGAAGTGGTATACAGTCTGCCGGAGAATAAGGAAGCATCCATACCGGAGAAAAAAAAATAATGCTTAATTTTGCTGAAACAGCCAGACTTACATGAAGCCGATCATCAAGTCAATACCAAAAAAGGATCTCGAGGAAGAATTAACAGAGGATAAATTCATCCGCATGACCAATAAAGCGGATAATGAACTGTATATCATTACCGCCCATGATTCCCCGAAGATCATGCAGGAGATTGGCCGCCTCAGGGAACTGACCTTCCGGGCTGCAGGGGGTGGTACCGGAAAACCCGTTGACATAGATGATTTTGACACCATGGAGGATCCCTATAAACAGCTGATCGTTTGGGACCCGGACCAGGAAGAGATCCTTGGGGGATATCGCTTTCATCTCTGTGACAAAGAAAACACTGACTGCAGCAAGGCCAACCTGGCCACCGAAAAACTATTTCATTTTTCTGACAAATTTAGAAATGAATACATCCCTGATCTGATTGAACTCGGCCGCTCCTTTGTCCAGCCGGGATACCAAACCACGAGCCGCCAGGGCAAGGGATTATTTGCCCTGGATAATCTATGGGATGGACTGGGTACCCTGGTCATTGATTACCCCGAGAAGCAGTTCTTTTTTGGCAAGGTGACCATGTACCAGAATTACAACCAGCGTGCCCGGAACCTGCTCCTGTATTTCCTGGAAAAACATTTTCCGGATAATGAACAGTTGGTCTACCCAAAGATCCCACTGGACACCAATATGGACAGGGTGGAAATGAAATCCATTTTCACCGGCCGTTCCTTCCTGGAAGACTACAAGATCCTCTCACAGAGCGTAAGGGCCTTTGGCGAGAACATACCACCACTGATCAATGCCTACATGAACCTGTCGCCTTCTCTGAAAACTTTTGGAACGGTTATTAATCCATCCTTCGGGGAGGTGGAGGAAACTGCCATTTTGATCACAACTAACGATCTCTACAAACAGAAAGTAGAACGGCATATCGCCAGTTATATACCTCAGAGCAAGTACCAGATATACAGGTTGATTAACCGGATCAGGAGATTAAAATGGCAGAAAAGCAAACCGGATCAATAAGCCCGCTGGTTTTTACCCTTGATATAATTGATAAAGGAAGTATTTACGACTTTATTCCCCCCCGGGGTAGGATAATCACCAGTGAAGTACCAGTCCCCCAAATGGTCCGGACAGGCCAAATGCAGGTTCTCAACAGTCTGGTATACAATTTTGACCTCGGCATTTACATCCCTGGATTTCAGTAATTCCCCGATCTTATCGGATAACTGTTCATTGCTGAAAGGTTCATAGATCATCTTTACGTAATTGACAATCTCTTCCTTGGGTTTCCCGGCCTGTTCAACTGAACGGTTGTATACCTCGTTGATGACTGATTCCTGGCCGCTATCTTTTAATAATGCGATGGCAGCCTGAAAGGCAACAAAATCGCCAAGTTTGGCCATGTCTATCCCATAGCAATCGGGATATCGTATCTGCGGCGAGGAGGAAACAACTATGATCTTTTTGGGTTCAAGCCGATCAAGTATCTTCAGGATGCTACGTTTAAGGGTGGTTCCCCTGACAATTGAATCATCAATCACGACCAGGTTGTCCTGCCCTTTGCGAATGGTACCGTAGGTTATGTCATATACATGTCCAACCAGGTCATCCCGTCCCACATCCTGGGTTATAAATGTCCTCAGTTTAATATCCTTGATGGCAATTTTTTCTATTCTGGGCCGGTGACAGATAATTTCGTCAATTTTCTCAGCATCCAGGTTCCCATTGCTTTCCATCAGTTTCCTGGCCTTTTCCTCATTCATATGGTGCTCTACACCCTCGACCATCCCGTAAAATGCAGATTCTGCCGTATTGGGAATGAAGGAGAAAACCGTATTATCAATATCATAATCAATGGCTTCAAGGATATTGGGTGTGAGCAGCCTCCCCAGTTTTTTTCTTTCCCTGTATATGTCCCTGTCGCTTCCCCTTGAGAAGTAAATCCGCTCAAATGAACAGGCCTTTTTTTCTCTGGGTCTGCGGATCTTTTCCACTGAAACCTGGCCGTTTTTCTTTATGATCACTGCATGACCAGGGTCAATTTCATGTACTTTCTCGATAGAAACATTCATAACGGTCTGTATAACAGGCCTCTCGGAAGCTGCGACAACAATTTCATCATCCCTGTAATAATAACCCGGACGGATGCCCCAGGGGTCCCTGTACACGAATGCATCCCCATGTCCAATCAGACCGCCAATCACATAGCCCCCATCCCATTGTTTGCTGGCTTCGCTGAGTACCTGGGCCACATCGAGTTGATCAGAGATCAACCTGGAAATTTCGATATTGTCATGCCCCTCTTCCTTGAATTTATCAAACAAACGCTGGTTTTCCTGGTCGAGAAAATGGCCAATCTTTTCAAGAATGGTTACGGTATCAGAAAAATCCTTGGGATGTTGTCCCAGTTCAATGAGCTTATGAAATTGCTCCTCTACATTGGTGAGGTTGAAATTGCCCGCCAGGACAAGGTTCCTTGATTTCCAGTTATTCTCCCGCATAACGGGATGCACATTATCAAGTTTATTCTTACCGTAAGTACCATACCTCAGGTGTCCCATATATAGTTCACCGGCAAATGGAAGATTTTCCTTAGCCCAGACAGCATCTTTGAAACGGTCTGGCTTTTTTCTCTCCGGTTTTTTGAAATCCGAAGAAATTTTCCTGAAGACAGCATTGATAGCAGCAGGTTCAGCCGACCTGTACCGGGATATGAATTTTTGTCCGGGTGGAAGATCGAAATTAACACAGGCCACACCTGCTCCGTCCTGACCACGGTTATGCTGTTTCTCCATAAGCAGGTAAAGCTTATTCAAACCATATTTCCAGGTACCGTATTTGTATTGGTAGTACTCCAGGGGCCTCAACAACCGGATCAGCGCAATACCACACTCATGTTTTATCTGTTCACTCATTCAACAGGAAAATCAATGATATCATAGACGATGAACGCGGTGGGAAAATCCCTTTTGATCTTGTTCAGCAGCTTCAGGGTTTCGCTCTTGGACCTGTAGCCGCCTATATAAACTTTGAAATTGGGGTCATCATAAATAACATCATTTCTGATGCCTTCATATTTTTTCAGGAAGCGGGCCTTTGTTTCATAAGCTTCATCCCTGGCCGAATGGGTCGATCCGGAATATATGCGGATCCAGTAGCAGGGAATCCCACCTAGCTTCCTTCCCTGCTCCATAAAGTTTAACATAATCTCATCCAGTTTCTTTTCCTGAACGATCCTGACATTACTCCCGGCAGCACCCTGCTGGAAAAGTTGCTGGTATATCCTGGATTCCTCTTCCTGCTGATTCACATCCTGTGCATCGGTTGATGAGGCTATCGAGATGATAACCAGTATGATAAAATATACCCTCTTCATTGTTTCAAAAGCTGTTCCAAAAATAACAAAAAATTCATGGGATTGAATCATTTCCAGATTATATGCATATATCATTCCGGAATTGATTATTTTGTAAATTGTAAGCCATTTGATCATATTAGCAGATGATTGCAGGAATTCCAAATAAAAAACGAGGTGTTGAAAGACTCGCCGGTATTGCGGCATTGCTCATCACCTTCCTGGTAGTAGCAGCCATTCTCACAGCCATTGACATCAAGCCGGATTACATCAATATCCATGAAGATCTTTCTTACCTGGGTGATAATATTGACAGACTCTGGCTGAATTCTATTATTTGGTTCGTGACGGCAGTCCTCATCGTGCTTTTTGGTCCACTGATACTGATGAGCTTCCTGCCATATGGCAGATCATCTGCTTATCTTGCCGCCTTTCTGATAAGTACCACCGGAATATTATATCTTATCATTGCCATCAACGGATTAAACATGATCAGTATGGTTACTGTTTACCAGGGTTCATCCGGACAGGAAACCGATTATATAGCCAACATCTCGTATTTTATCCTGGTCTCCAGATCCAATCTGCAACTGGCTGCATATACGCTGGTGGGAATCAGTTCCATTATACTTGGACTCCTTATTGCCAGTTCCGGATTGCTGCCAAGATTTATTGGATGGGTGGCCATTTTTGGTGGGCTCATCTATGCCAGTTTCGGATGGATTGGCATAGATCACATCCTTTTTATGGTGGGAAGGTTATTGTTCTTACTTGCCCTGATCATCCTCGGAAGTTTCCTGCTTCTTCGGGGAACCAAGAAAAAAACAGAAAAATAAAATCATGCTCACTCATTTTGCTGCACCTGAAAGATCTGTCAAGAGTAAAATCTTCGAAGAATATTCAGGGTTTAAATCAGTCGCTTATATTGAAGAACTCATTACTGCCCTGCCATACATTGCAGTTATTCTAAACCCGAACAGGCAGATCGTTTTCAGCAATAAGACTTTACTGCAACTGATGGGGATAGAAAACATGGAGGAGATACTCGGCCAGCGCCCCGGGGAAGCCTTGAAGTGTATTCATTCGGATAAAATGGAAGCAGGTTGCGGAACCTCAGAAAACTGCCAGGTATGCGGGGCTGCCAATGCCATACTGAAAAGCCAGGAAACTGGTGAGACAATCACAGATGAATGCCGGATCCGTACTTCCCATGATGGGCACGAAGATTGCCTGGATCTTGAAGTTACTGCGGCCCCTCTTACTTGGGGTGAAAGCCAGTTTACCATTTTCACGGCCAGGGATATCAGCAGCAAAAAGAGAAAAGAGGCCCTGGAGCGTATTTTTTTTCATGACGTCATGAATACTGCCGGCACCCTGCAGGGAGTGGTAGACCTGCTGAAACAGGTTGATGATCCGGCGAAAATCAACCAGTTTGTTAACCTGCTTGGCGAAGTGAGCCGCGACCTGAACGAGGAGATTTTAACCCAAAAATCATTGGTGGCAGCTGAGAACGGGGAACTTGTCGTTAAGACCTTCGAATTTTACCTGAATGAAACATTGGGGCATATCATAGAGGAATACCGTCGCCATGAGCTTGCACAGAAAAGAAATATCACTTTTAAGAAAAACACCTGTGATTGTACTGTCCATACTGACCCTGTATTGCTAAAGCGCATCATAGGCAACATGATTAAAAATGCCCTCGAAGCCATAGCAGGTGAAGGGAAGGTGACAGTGGACTGCAACATTGCTGCTGAAAAGCTGACCATAAGGGTACATAATCCCGGCCATATGCCGATGGATGTACAGCAGCAGGTCTTCCAGCGTTCTTTTTCTACCAAAGGTATGGGCAGGGGATTGGGTACTTACAGCATGAAACTATTGGGGGAAAAGTACCTGCAAGGAAAGGTATCTTTTGAATCCAC
>CAZXOJ010000115.1:0-12620 GCA_964642325.1 uncultured Bacteroides sp.
TTTGATACCACAGATCCCATACTGGCTGAACAATTGTGGAAATGTCCGATTAAACAATTGCCAATGTACGCTGAAAAATCACTGATTTCCATAAACCATAAGAACAGGGATATATATCAATCCATCATAGTAAACCGAATGGCAGAATGTGAAAAGGATTCCCAGATAAACCGATTAGAAAAAGTATCAAAACTGATTGACAATCTTGTGAATTAGATGAAAACAGTTTCCTCCTAGTTTAGCATAGCAACACCTGATATTTCCTGCAGGTTGACTCAACTTCTCAATATTGCTATATTTATCAAATGAAGGACCATAGATCTACCCGTTTAAAGACCATCGGCAGAATGCTGGTAGTGTATCTAGGAGGTGCCTGGGTATTTATTGAAGCGGTCAATTTTCTGATCGATAAATATGGCTGGGATACAGCTGCATTGGATGTCATCATTCTGATTATCATATTTGGATTGCCGGCTTCTATTATTTATGCCTGGTTCAATAGAAAATTCACCAGGGGTGCCATCATACTCCTAGTAATCAATGGAATCATTGCTGCTTCAGTGATCACTATTAATCTGATTAGACCTGAAAGTATGGATCCAACCCAACTTCAACTTTTAAAATCCAGGGATAATCAGAAAAAACTGGCCGAGTCTATTCGAGCTCTGGCCATACTTCCATTTAATAACTATACCAATAATGAAGAACAAGCTTACCTGGTTTCAGGCCTACATGATGCCTTAATTAGTGAAATGGGACAGGTTGGTGCATTGAGGGTAATATCAAGAAGTACATCTTCTATGTATATAAATCCTGGGAAATCCCTGAAAGAAATTGCTGCCGAGTTAAAAGTGGATGCCATTATTGAAGGCGCCGTTATGGGCGATGAAAATGGCATTAAAATACAGCTCAAGTTGATCAGTGCATTTCCTGAAGAACAACAACTTTGGTCTAAGTCCTATGATATAGAGTTAGCAAATATTATGAATTTATACAGCGATGTTCTGAAAACCATTGCAAGGGAAATTAACATCACACTTTCACCACAAGAGATAAATCGTCTTGACCAATCGAGACCTGTTAATCCTGAGGCGTATGAACTATATCTCAAAGGCAGGTTCAATCTTGCCTTCCTTACACCTGAAGGGATTAAAATGGCTGAAGAGTATTTTTTGAAAGCCACAGAAATCGATCCTCAATTTGCTCCTGCTTACGGTGGTTTAGCAGGAATTTGGGCAAGTCTGAAACAATTAAACTATATACCACCAGAACTAGCTGATCCGAAAGTGAATGAATACCTGGAAAAAGCTTTTGATTTAGATAGCTCAAACGCAGAAGTTTGGCGATGGTACGCCGGTAAATTGGGGAATACTGATTTTAACTGGAACGCCTGTAATATGGCAATGGATAAATGTCTAAGTTTAAATCCGAATTTTGCAGAAGCCAGGGCATTCTATGCCCATTTCCTGATGATTCAAAACAGATGGGATGAAGCCTGGGAACAGATGAGTCTGGCTTTGGATCTGGACCCGTTTAATCCCTTGATAAAAGGATTTCATGGTGTTTTGTTAATGCATAGTGCTCGATATGATGAATTCTTTGGTTTATTTGAACAACTCGAGAAGTCAGGACTTGGTCATATTGGTCTTTTTATTGTATTATCACAAACAGATCAGTATGATAGAGCAATTGTCCAATTGAAAAAGATCATCACTGCAGGAAAACATGAGAATGTAATAGCAGTTTTGGATGAAACATATAAGACCACGAATTACTCAACCGCTTTGAAAGTTACCGCAGACGCACTGGCTGAGATCAGCGACACAACTTTCGTCTCGCCCAGTCTGATCCTGCAATTATATGCCATGGCCGGGGACAGGGAACAAACAATGTATTGGATAGAAAGGTTGTATATCAGGAGAGATCCTAATCTGCCATATTGGGCTGTCATAGGTCCACTTACTGAAACTTATCAGGATGAACCGCGATATATCGAAATTATGGAGCGGATCAACTTACGTTAGACCATTTAACCAATTAAAAATTGACCAAAATGATTAGCAGAAAAGTAATTTATTTATCCATCCCACTATTATGCCTTATACTATCCGGATGTCTTGACCAAAAAGTAAAGTACCCGGAGGAACTACGCCAGCTTCATCAAAATGTCTGGGACAATATCCTGGATGTTGAGATAGATGAAGAAAATGTGGATCTGCTTCTGGAAACGCTGACAGATGATGGACAATGGCCGGGTATTGACTACGATGACAAAACCCGTGGTGCCTGGTCGACACGGAATCACCTGAGAAACCTGGTAGATATTACCATAGCATATCAAACAAAAGGATCGAAATACTACCGGAAAGATGAGGTGTCGGAGAAAGTTCAACTGGCTCTAAACCTTTGGCTAGATAATGATTTTATGAATCCAAACTGGTGGCATCCTGATATCGGGACACCAATGATGATCGCACCCGTTATGGTTTTGATGGAAGCAGAACTTACTGAGGAACAGATGGATATGGGATATGTAATTTTAGAGCGATCTAAAATGGGAAAGACAGGTCAGAATAAAGTATGGCTTGCAGGTAACGTGTTGTTTACATCCCTCCTAAAGCGCGATGTTGACACCATAAAACTGGCCAGCCAGGCCATACGGGAGGAACTTGTTGTCAGCATGAAAGAAGGTGTACAGCCCGATTGGTCCTACCACCAGCATGGTCCCCAGATTCAATTCGGCAATTATGGCCTTTCATATGTAAACGATATGATAAAATGGATAAGCATCCTCAGAAATACTCCATTCCGGTTTGATGAACAAAAAGTGTCAATATTAAGGGATTATGTATTAAATGGCCAGCAATGGATCACCTGGAAAAATCAATTGGATATCAGTGCCTGTGGCAGGCAGCTGTTCCTTGATTCTCCTGAACTGAAAGCCGCCAGCCTGTCATCACATTTTACCAGAATGGAGAAGCTTGACCCTGAATTTGCAGATGCATACAAACAGGCAAATCAATACGAAACTTTAAGCGGGCATAAACATTTCTGGCGATCGGATTTCCAGGTCTGGCGTAATCCTGATTATTATTTCTCTGTAAAAATGTGCTCAGAAAGAGTGATAGGGGCAGAATCATGTAATTCAGAAAACATCCAGGGATACTACATGGGTGATGGGGCTACTTTTCTTTACCAGTCCGGCGAAGAATACCGGAATATATTCCCGTTTTTGGATTGGAAGAAAATCCCCGGCACCACTACCATGCAAGATAATGATACATTGCCTGTTTTAACTGCCAGGGGCTACCGTATTGAGAGTAATTATGTTGGTGGGGTTTCTGATGGTGAAATAGGTGTTGCCACATTGGATTATAACAGGAATGGATTAAAAGCCAGAAAATCCTGGTTTATGTTTGACGGAAAAATCATATGTCTAGGGGCAGGGATATCGTCAAATGAAGGTTTGACAGTTACCACGGGTATTAATCAAACTTTTTTAAAGGGCGGGATTACAGTAAAAATCCGGGAACAAATTTCAAACATTAAAGGCAAACAATCCTTTGAATCACCTTCCTGGCTTTTACATAACAATCTTGGATATCTTTTTCCGGAGGGTGGAAACCTGGTAGTGCAGGCAGAGAAGATTGAAGGTTCCTGGAATTGGGTGGCAAGAAGATATCCTGATGAAAGGATGGAGGCAGATCTGTTAAAATTGTGGTTTGATCATGGAAAGAATCCACGGGAAGGATCGTATGAGTATATGCTGGTTCCAGGGGCAGATCAAGTGCAACTCGAAAACCTCAATAAAGATTTTCCCTTTGAAATCAGGAACGGGAAGATTATCCAGGCAGTTATTTCAAAAGACAAAACTATTAGAGGAATTGTTTTTTACCAACCCGGAAAGTTGGACGGGGATTACGGGGTTGAAGTAAATATGCCCTGTATAGTGATGATCAGGAAGAAACAGGAAGGATTGCAGGTTTCCATTGCAGATCCTACCCAGATGGGAAAAGATATTCAAATTACGCTTGAGGGGGAATTCATCCATGACAATGCCAAAATTGAGAATGGAAAGACGAGAATAAGCCTTCCCTTGCCCCAGGGAGGAGAAGCAGGCAAAACTGTCACTTTGGATTTACTTTGAGATATGAATAGAATATTGACAATTGTATTGGTTTTAGTAACCGCAGGTATTGAACCCCATCTTGCCCAATCCGGTATCTTATCTTCTCAGCTTGGTTATGAATTAGGATATCCTATAAGGGTAATGATTAGAAGCACTCAATCCGACTATTTATCAAATGATGCGATTTTCGATGTAATCAATATGGAAAATGAGTCTGTACTGAGTGGGCAGGTAGAAAAATGGGGAAAGAAATGGGAAAGTCATTGGTGGACTGCTGATCTATCTCGGTTAAAGCATCCGGGAAATTATATTGTGAAAATAGAGAATAGGGATCATTTGATATTAACAAGTGATACTATCGAGGTTGGAAGAAATTTACCCTGGACCAAATGTTTCCAAACAATAGCATTCGATTTTCTGCAGTCACGATCTGAACAGGCAAGGACTGGAAAGGGATGGCGGGATTGCGGCAGCGATCTCCAGGAGTTTAGCAGCCATATGGTAGCGGTTGATGGTCTTTGTGATATATTAAGTACCAACAATAATATGCTGACTCAAAATGAGAAAGCACATATTGTTGGACAAATTCTAATAGGAAGCGAATATTTAGCTCATCTGCAGGATAAAGCAGATTCCCTGGGATTTGGCATTGGCCCTGTTGTACACGAGGACCGGGATACAGATGTTGTAACAGGAAATGTTTTGAAAGCTTCAATGATCTTTGCAAAAGTTGCTCAGATACTCAAACAGGTTGATAGCCAGCTTAGTTCGGAGTATCTTGTTCGAGCCAAACATGCTTTTGTATGGATTGAGAAAAATGGACCAATAATCAATCAGGAAGAGCAATTATTTTTTTCCAACGTTCATGGGGCACCTCAGGGAGCCTCTCCTCCCAAAGATCAGTGGATGACACGAGATTTAGTAATGATGATATCTGCAGCAGTGGAGATATTCAAAATGGGTGACAAAGAATATAAAGAAAAGGCTATCCGATTAGCTCGACAAGTCGCAAAACGTCAGGTGCCTCAAGATGAAAATGAAGGAGGGTTCCATGGTCATTTCTATACCTATGATGATTACACCGAATATGGTAATATAAAATTTACTGAAAAGGCAAATATTCATTGTGGTGCATGGAGCAGGGAAGGCCGGATCTATAACAAGGGGGGGCATTATCCTCATTACCTGATCCCATTGATAGAGATGATTAATATGTGGCCGTCACACCCAGATTCAGATCTCTGGCGACAAACACTGCATGATTTTGCCTACGGCTATTTTCTCCCAGCATCGAAAGAATCTCCATTTTTAATTCTTCCTTCCGGTTATTATCATGATGAAGGTCTTTTGTACTTCAGCTGCTGGTATCATGGACATAATAATATTTATGCCTTTGCAGCATCCTTGGCCCTGGAATTCCAGAAGTATTTTCAGGATGATAGATTCACTGAAATTGCCATTGGAAATATACAATGGATCGCGGGACTCAATTGTGGTTTGAAACAGGAAGGGTTTGATCATTATAGTTCCATCAGTATGATAGTGGGTATTGGCAACCGGGGGGTTGAGAGCTGGTCAAACATTCCTGGAACAATTATCAATGGTTTCTCAGCAAGTGCACAATTTAAAATTAGCCCTCCTTCACTGGAGAAGGATTTGCCGCTTAACCTGGATGATGAAGGATACATTGCACATAGTCTTCCTTATCTTGCAGCTTTAGCACGATTCAGAGTGTATAATAAAAAATGAAAAGAAACTTCATAGTTCTATTAATACTGACAATAGTATTTAATGGATGCAATCTGAATAAGAAGGACAAAACAAACCATTTTGAGTTTGTCAAAACGGAATCGCTCATTGCACCACCCGGGTCCATGTCCGACAAGAATTTCACCCAGGGGGCATATTATCCGACCCTGGTTAAAATGGATGGAGTTGAGAATTTCCCATACGATTATGCACTGTATTTTTCCACCGACCATGCCAGTGATAATGGGGGGATATGGCTCTACCTGTGTAATGACAGGCCAAGTCAGGTTACCAGTTGGATTTCTTATGATGATGCTTTGGCTGCAGGTAGCTTTGATTACCTGGGTAGAAAGCCAGCTTGTAATCCAATCTATACAGACACGATACTGGGCCGACAAACCGAAACACCTCATGCCAATGTAATTGATGGGAAAGTTTATATGAGCTATCATAACTATTTAGACTATAACGGCTGGCAGGCAACCATGATGGCCATATCTGAGGATGGGGTGAATTACCAGCGCATTTTTGAGGATGATAGGGCCATTATCCTTAAACCGGTAGAGTTTCTTGATCATACAGGATATTTTCGTTGGGGGAAAAACATTTTTTCCGGAGTAGATTATAAATATGTGGGCTATTCCCTGCGCAGGGGAACTGTGGATTACCGCTCATCCATTTGGGGTTCAAACGATGCCATTCTCTGGGATGAGTTACAAATGATCAATGGTTGGAAAACAGACAGGGGTATACCGGAAGCCGACCGTTTCCTTATCTGGCACGAAATGGATCCGACTTCTGTTCGTAAAATCAACGGTAATGAATATGTGGCCATTTGCTGCGCTGGCACCAGGGCGGCCGGAAAAATGAAGCGTTTGACTGAACTTTATGAAGTCTACCTTGCTCCTGATGGTTGTACACAAACTCGAATGGCGCGTAAAATCATCACCGTTGGAGATAAAGGAAGTAATGACTCGGAAGAGTGCAGCTCGTCTTCTACTACATTGATTGGTGATTCTTTGCACATGATATATGTGGGAACTACTAAGGCTGGTAAAATGAATACAGTTATGGGTGCCATTGGAGTTTTTAATGCCAAAGCAGTTATGACCTCTGAATTGGCTGACTCTGTCCGGCAATATCATTTCTATTCCCAGGAGGAATATAAAAAGGAGCTAAAAAGCACAGGTAATAAATGAATCAGGTTATGCAAGTCAACCATATGAAAATTTTATCATTTATATTGTTTCTATTACTGGCAGTATTACCAGGATGTAAAGACCCGATAGAGCCAAGGCCTAATATTTTACTAATTGTAGCAGATGATCTTGGTTATGAGAAACTTGGTTGCTATGGGAATGTTGATGATATCACGCCGAACCTGGACGAAATGGCCATGAAAGGCACATTATTTACAAGGGCTTATACGAGTCCGGTTTGTACTCCCAGTCGCATGAGTATTTATACCGGAACCTATGCTCCCCGTCATAAATATAATACCGTTCTTCCAGTTCATTTGGGGAGTAAGGAATTTGTTGACTTTAAAAAGAGGATCACCTATGCCCAATTATTGAAGAATGAAGGTTATTTAACAGCGGTAACAGGTAAATGGCAGCTAGCCGCACTGGAATTCTACCCGCAACACTGCCAGGATGCCGGCTTTGATTCATGGTTTGTCTGGCAGATCTGGCACAACAATGAAAAAACAACGCGTCATTGGAACTCCACCTATAATCATGATGGCCAAATCAGGAAAGACATAGATTCCCGTTTCGGACCGGATGTTATGACCGAATATGTGATTAACCATATGAAGCAGGCAAAAAAGTCAAATAAACCATTCTGTATCCAGCATAATATGGTCTTACCGCATATACCGATTATACAAACACCTGAAGATAAGGATCTAAACAGGGATGGCAGCCTCGATAATATGATAAGTTATATGGATACTCAGATTGGTATTTTGTTAGACAGCCTGCATGCAATGAATTTGGCCGGTAATACACTTGTAATATTTGCAGGTGACAATGGTACAGATACTGAGGAGCCGCGGCATACCAGATCGGGGATTGTCAAAGGTGGAAAAGGGATACTGAATGATGGTGGTACACATGTTCCATTAATTGCCTATTGGCCGGGTAAGGTTGAACCAAACAAAGAGGCATATGACCTGATTGATTTTGCTGACATTTTTCCAACCCTCTGCGATTTGGCAGGAGTTACCATACCTGAAGACCTCAGCTTTGACGGAATATCATTTACTGATCCTCTTCTTGACAGGGGGGATGGACAACGAAAATGGATAACAGCAGCCTATCAGGATGATTTTATAGTATTTAACGGAAATTGGCGCATACACCACAAGGACAATAAACTGGTTGATTGCAGAAATCTCCTGGATGAAAAAAGGGTTGATATTAATTCGGAAGAGGCCAAAATAGCTTTGTCGGAACTTTTACCTATTCTTAACAGACTAAGAGATTTATAGATTGTTCTATGGAAATACAGTTTGGGGAAATTACAAATAATGATCTGAATGAGATAAGGAAGTTACAGCCTGAAGGTTGGACGGATATAGTGCCTGAATATGAGCTATATGTCAGGAATAAATTCTGTTTTCCCAAAAAAGCAATACTCGATAATGAAATGGCGGGAGTTGGGACATTAATTGATTTTGATGGCACTGCATGGTTAGCACATATTATTGTAGATAAAAATCATCGGAATAATGGTATCGGGTTTCAAATCACCGAAAAGCTTATTAATGACGGCATGGATAAATCAGCTGAAACCTTGTTGTTAATAGCAACTGAACTTGGTTTTCCGGTTTATCAAAAGTTAGGATTTAGTGCTATATCAGCGTATTCATTTTTGACGAGAGATAAGCCCTGGAGGGATTCTCTATTATCTCCGAATATCTTCCCATATGAAGATAGTTTTGAATCAAAGATTTATGAACTTGATGAAAAAATATCAGGAGAGAGTCGACGAAGACTTTTAAATTTTTTTCTGAAAAATGCACTTATTTATATTAAAGATGGCTTATTACTAGGATTTTACTTGCCTGATCTTGGTGAAGGATTAATACTTGCCAGTACAACTGAAGCTGGACTGGAATTGATGAAAATAAAATATTCGAAAGTTAATAAAGCAGTCTTACCTGGACAGAACCATGTTGGTGCTGACTTTCTTAAACAAAATGGATTTACCATTTCAGATGCCAAAGGGACAAGAATGATTTTGGGAAAGGAAATTGAATGGAAACCCAGAGGAATATTTAGCAGGATTGGAGGTAACTATGGATAAATATCTACATATAGCACTCATGCCATTTATGCTGTTGGTTTTTATGCTGTTATCTCCATGCCTTGTCGGCCAGGAACCTGTTGAGATACAAGATCCCTGGATTACAGGAATTAATAAGCTGCCTCCAAGAACTTCCAGATGGCCATCTCCTGATGCGGAGAGTGCAAAACAGGATTTGTATGAGCATGCAAAATGGATAAAATCATTAAACGGGGACTGGCATTTTAAGTGGTCTCCGGATCCTGACTCAAGGCCCGTTGATTTTTATCAAAAGGGATATAATAAAAAAGACTGGCCAGAGATCCCTGTTCCTTCTACCATGGAAAGACAGGGGTATGGCATTCCGCTGTATGTAAATTTTATATATCCTTTCAAGGTCAATCCACCCAGGGTAATGGATGAACCTGATCCAGATTATACTTCTTATTTACAGCGGAACCCGGTAGGTTCATATCACAGGACTTTCATGGTACCTGAAAATTGGACGGACAAGCAAATCATCCTGCATTTTGCCGGGATCAGTGCTGCTGCTTTTGTCTGGGTAAACGGCCATAAAGTAGGATATACCCAGGGTTCCAGGTTGCCGGCAGAATTTGATATAACCCGGTACCTGGCCAAAGGTGAAAATCAATTGGCTGTTGAGGTATATAAATATTGCGATGGATCATATCTGGAAGACCAGGATTTCTGGCGTTTAAGTGGCATATACCGGGATGTGTTTATCCGGGCTGTCCCCAAAGTTACTTTATGGGATATTTATGCCAGTCCGGAAGTGAACCTGGAGAAAAAACAGGGAAAAATATCCTTACATTATTCATCGGCGAATTTTACATCAAGCACTAAAAAGAAGCAAACTATTGCGTTATCTGTTTTTTCACCCACTGGAAAGTTACTTCTTGGGGAAAGATCATTTAAACTCAATCCTCTCCAGACAGGATTTGGATCTGAAATTGTGTTGCCCGATATTGTGATAGACAGCGTCCAGCTATGGTCTCATGAAACCCCCTTGCAATATACTGTCCATATAAAATTATTGGATAAGAAACAGCTTGTTGAAGCCTATTGTTTACCGGTAGGTTTTCGGAAAATTGAAGTAGTTGGGAACAAAATATTGTTTAACGGCATTCCTCTGAAAATACGTGGTGTAAACCGTCATGAGTTTTCTCCTGACCAGGGATACGTAGTGTCAAAGGAACAAATGATTGCTGAGTTAAAATTAATGAAGCGGGCCCATGTCAATTTTGTCCGTACAGCCCATTACCCCAACGATCCAAGATGGTATGAGCTGTGCGATGAAATGGGCATGATGGTAATGGATGAGGCGAATATAGAATCACACGGACTCAGTTATCACAAAAGGGTATTGCCAGGGGATAAGCCCGAGTGGATCCATGGATGTAAAGAACGTATGAACCGGATGGTAATACGCGACAGGCAGCATCCCAGTGTTGTTATGTGGTCCCTTGGGAATGAAGCGGGTTTTGGGGATGCTTTCCTGAAAATTCGAGAAGCTACTTTGGCAAGGGATCCCGAAAAGCGATTGATCCATTATGCGGATATGAACCTGGCGGCTGATTTTGACAGCCAGACCTATCCTACCATTGACTGGATGAAGAGTCATTTAGAAAACAAAGCTACTCGGAAAGGGGAACGGGGACAAATATCCCATGAGCATCAACATGGAAAATATCCATCAGGAAGGCCGTTTGTATTGAACGAGTATTGTCATGCCATGGGAAACAGCCTTGGGAATATCAATGAGTACTGGGAGTTCATTTATCAACACGATATGTTTGCCGGGGGATTTATCTGGGATTGGATTGACCAGGCATTGTGGAAAGATCCGTCAGATATAACCAAAGGGTTTGTTTACGGGGGAGATTTTGGAGACTTTCCCAACAATGGCAATTTTTGTATCAACGGAATTATTGGAGCAGATCTGCAGCCGCATCCTCATTATCAGGAATTACAAAAAGTTTATCAGCCATTCACTATTGAGCTGGTAAAGAAAGACCCCCTAACAATAGAAGTAAGCAATCGGAATTTAACCTTGAATGCCGACCAATATAGTTTCAGCTACCAGGTGATTGAGAATGGTGTAGCGACCAAGAAAAAAACACTTCCCCCAATAATCTGTGCTGCCACTGAAAAAGTCCAGGTACAGGTTGAGGATGTGGATTACAATAGAAATAAGGAAACGTATATCACATTTCAATTTACGCTGAAAGAAGATTGTGAATGGGCTGATAAAGGACACATACTGGCATGGGAACAATTTGAACTTTCCAGTCCTGAAAACAAACCCTCTATTCTAGATGATACCGGGAAAATAAATCTCCATGAGGGACTATATGTATATACAGTTGTAGGTGACAACTTTAAAGTGACAGTCGATAAGGCTACCGGGCTTATTTCGAGTTTTGAAGAGGACGGAGCAGTAGTTATTGCAGATGCGGTGAAATTTAACTTCTGGCGCGCATTGACTAATAATGACAGGGGATGGAAGGTCGATGAAAAAATGGGTATATGGAAAGAGGAATCAAACAATTATACACTGGAAGGTATAGAGATAGATTCATTCGAGAATAACATGATCACTATAATATGCCGTTATCATTTTAACAACACAAACACCACCGGTAAAGTTAAGCATTCATTCCACCCTGATGGCAAAATACAATTTGATGTTGACCTGGATATACCTGATGAGGCACCAAATCTTCCCAGGATAGGAATGCAGTTTGTGTTGAATAAGAAACTGGCGAGTGTGGAATGGTACGGCAGGGGTCCGCATGAAAATTATCCCGACAGGAAAACTTCCGCTTTCATTGGAATCTACCGTTCTATCATAAGCAATTGGATCACACCCTATGTGAGGCCACAGGAAAATGGGAACAGATGTGATGTACGTTGGTTAAAGCTAAGCAGTATGGATGGGTACAGTTATGAGTTTGCTGCCAAAAACGATGATCTTATGTCGATAAGTGCCTGGCCATATAGCCAGGACGTTATAGAAAGAACCTCCCATAATACTGATCTCAAAGAAGAAAAACATATTGTTGTGAATATTGATTGCAAACAGATGGGGGTAGGTGGAGACAATTCGTGGGGACTGCCTGTACTTGATAAATATTTGATTAAACCGGGAAATTATACCTATGGCTTTATTTTACAATCAGTAAGTAAGTAGCATAATTATTTATTAAAAAAATGGAATCACCAGACCACAAATACATCAAAGGGTATAAGCATATTCCGTATTATCCCGATAACTTCTCAGATGAGGAGATGTTTATAAGAAGTAAATCATTTTACAAATGGCTCGATCAAAGACGTTCTGTCAGGGAGTACTCGGATAGACCAGTTCCAAAAGAGGTCATTGAAAATATCATTAAAAGTGCTTCCAGCAGCGCCCCCTCCGCATTCTTACGCT
>CAZXOJ010000116.1:0-12513 GCA_964642325.1 uncultured Bacteroides sp.
ACAACCAGATCTCCTCTCTTCCTGTCTGCGTGAATCCAGGATCTGCCTTCAACTGCTACTGGAACATGCCTTTCCGGAAAAAATGCAGGATCACAATGGAAAACCTGGACGATGAAAGGATGACCCTCTATTACCAGGTAAATTATACCCTGACAGATGTGCCTGATGATGCAGCCTATTTCCATGCCCAGTTCCGCCGTACTAATCCCGTACCTTACAAGGAAGTCTATACCATCGTTGATGGGATCAGTGGCCAGGGACAATATGTCGGCACGTATATGTACTGGCAAACCAATAACAATGGTTGGTGGGGAGAAGGAGAGATTAAGTTTTTCATGGATGGGGATGAAGAATTCCCGACTATTTGCGGGACCGGTACAGAAGATTATTTCTGTGGCTCCTATGGTTTTGCCGGAACCAGGCCAGACGGTACCAGGGGTTATGTTGATTATACTACGCTGTATGCCGGGTTCCATGTTGTCCCGCCATCCGATAACGTACTGGGCAGGTCCAATACCCGCCTGGGAATGTATCGCTGGCATATCACCGATCCTGTTCGTTTTGAAAAGGACCTGAAAGTTACCATGCAGGCACTCGGCTGGCGAAGTGGTGGCAGGTATCTGCCCCTGCAGGATGATATCTCGTCGGTAGCATACTGGTACCAGGCAGAACCCCATAAATCCTTTCCAAAATTGCCAGAAAGGGATTATCTGGAGATCCAGTAAGTACGTTTCTTTTAGACCCAACATATCTTAGCCATGAAAATCAGGAATAGTTTTCTGCTTATTGTGCTTGTTATATCATCCTGCCAGGAGGAGGATATCAACAGTGAGGCCATTTACCTCAATAACCGGTCCCCTTTAATCTCCAAACAATACCTGGAGTTGCCCCTGGGCAGTATCCGGCCTGAAGGCTGGTTATTGCAGCAACTCCAGTTGATGAAAGGTGGAATGACCGGCCACCTGGATGAATTGTACCCATCTGTCCTGGGTCCGCGTAATGGATGGCTTGGTGGAGACGGTGATGGCTGGGAGCGGGGACCATACTGGCTCGATGGACTGGTCCCGCTGGCCTGGATCCTGGATGATGCGGAATTAAAGGCCAAGGCCATGCCATGGATTGAATGGACCCTGGAAAGCCAGACGGAGGATGGTTATTTTGGCCCGGTTCCTTTTGCAGAAAAACCGGAACCGGAACCTGGCATACAGAAAAGTCCCCGCCGTGACTGGTGGCCAAAGATGGTCATGCTGAAAGTCCTCCAGCAGTACTATGATGCCACCGGAGATGGACGGGTAATAGACCTGATGACGAACTATTTCAGGTATCAGCTCAATGCCTTGCCTGAAACACCTTTGGATAACTGGTCTTTCTGGGGAAATCGCCGCGGAGGTGATAACCTGATGCTGGTATACTGGCTGTATAATCAAACCGGGGATGAATTTCTGCTTGAGCTGGCTGAACTGATCCATGAACAAACTTTCCCGTGGACTGATGTATTCCTGAATGAAAGTTGTTATTCCGGTGTTGACAGGGACCATATTTTCCCGGCCAATAGTGGCAATGCCTTCCCCTTTGACAATGATCTAATAGACAGGCTATGTCTGAAAGACCAGAGAAGCTTCCATTGTGTCAACCTGGCCCAGGGGATCAAGGAACCGGTTATTTTTTATCAGCAGGATCCGGACCCGCGATACCTAAAGGCTGTGGACAAGGCCTTCAGTGATATCAATGCTTACCACGGCCAGCCTCAGGGCATGTATGGTGGAGATGAAGCCCTTCATGGCAGGTTACCCACACAGGGAATTGAGTTTTGCTCCGTCACAGAGTTGATGTTCTCCCTGGAAAAAATGATCGCCATAACGGGTGATGTGGATTATATGGACCACCTGGAGAAAATCGCATTAAATGCATTGCCCACCCAGGCATCGGATGATTTCACCACCCGCCAGTATTTTCAACAGGCCAACCAGGTCATGCTGACAAGGCACCGGAGAAATTTTTATGTGCAGGATGGCCACGGCCAGACAGATCTCTGTTTTGGTGTGGTAACAGGATATCCCTGCTGTACCTGCAACATGCATCAGGGATGGCCAAAACTGGTGCAGCACCTTTGGTATGCTACTCCTGACGGGGGACTAGCAGCGGTGATGTTTGCTGCTAACACAGTAACAGCCAGGGTGGCCGATAACATTCAGGTCCGGATAAAGGAGGAAACAGACTATCCCTTTAGGAACCGGATCAGGTTCAGGATCTCGACTGAAAGGCCAGCCAGCTTCCCGTTCCATATCAGGATACCGGGCTGGTGCAGGGAAGCCGTTATCACGATCAATGGGGAGGAGAACCAGCGATTGGAAGGGGGTAGGATGGCTGTTCTCACGCGGGACTGGTCAGAGGGGGATGTGGTTGAAGTGAAGTTCTCCATGCATATTTCGTTTAGTTCATGGGATGAGGGTTCCGTGGCCGTTGAACGCGGTCCCCTGCTATATGCCCTGAAAATCCAGGAGGACTGGAAACTGGTCAGTAACCCTGACAAATGGGGGAACTTCTACGAGGTTCGACCACGGAATCCATGGAATTATGCCCTGATCGAAAAAGCACTTAATGACCCTGAAAACCATTTTGAAGTGATTGAAATGCCTGTCGGGGAAGATTATCCCTGGAGCATTGAAGCTGCACCCCTGGCTTTGCATACCAGGGGGTTTAGGATCCCGGAGTGGAAACTGTATAATGAAATGGCCGGTCCCTTACCTCACAACCTGCAGCAAAAAGATCTCATCAACTCCCCGGAAGAGGAGATCACTTTGATCCCTTATGGATGTACAACCCTCAGGATAACCGAATTCCCGGTAGGACGATAGCCTGAATTAGCAATAATCATCAAGCACTATACCTGGACAATTGTTTATTTTTATTGATAAATCTTCCATGATGGAAACTACTGAGATCATCACCCTGAATGCTGGAAATATTTCGAATGAACATATCTGTTGTGCCATTGGCAATGATAATACCAGCCAGGTTAGGGCTTTGCAGAAAAAAGAATGGCTGAAGCAGCAGTTCAGCAATGGATTTGTATTCAAAAAAGTTAATGTACGGGGAAAGGTTTTTATAGAGTACGTACCGGCAGAATATGCCTGGAAGCCAGTGGAAGCACCTGGTTATAATATGATCAATTGTTTCTGGGTATCTGGAAGGTATAAAGGCCAGGGCTACGGCCGCCTCCTGATGGAGGATTGCATTGAGGATTCAAAAGATAAGAACGGACTGGTGGTGGTCTCGGGCAAGAAAAATATGCCCTGGCTCACACCTAAGAAATTTTACCAGAAATTTGGATTTGTGACCTGTGATGAAGCACCACCTGCGTTTGAACTCCTGGTCAAAAAGTTCAGCAAGGAAGCTCCTGATCCCCGTTTTAATGATTTAGTCCGTTCTGGTACGATAGCTGACAATGAGGGGGTGGTCATTATGTATTCCCAACAGTGCCCCTTCCATGAAGATTTTGTAGAGATCATGCTGACAACGGCAAGGGACATGGGACTTCCCGCTAAAAAGAACAAAATAGAAAGCCTGGAGGCTGCCCAGCGTGTACCTTACCCCACCGGGCTTGCCGGCATTTACCTGAACGGGAAATTCCTGTCATATGAGATCACTACTGCGAAACGTTTTGAGAAGATGTTACTGGAGCATATGGGATAAAGAACGGGCATTCTTTATTCCACAGGTTTCACTTTGAAGGGTTTCAGCTCTTCAAAAAAGATATCATTATTGGGTACATCGAAATCCATCCCGGTTACCTCCAGGTTATTATCCATATTGAATTTGACAGTACCGAAATTGAACCAGGCATGCTTATTATCCCACTGTATCTCCCATACATCATAGTGCCAGTGGCTCAGTGTAGCTGACAGGTATGGAGAATGTTCAAATTCCATTCTCAGCCGGTCTGACACAAGATTGATTTTTATTTCGCCATATATGTCCGATTGATATACGCCAGTGTATGCTTCAGGTTTAACTGAAGGTTTTGTATCTGGCACACGTTTTTCTTTTCTGCTTGAAATACGTGTATCTTCTTTCTGCCTGTTATTAACCCTTTCCAGGTACTCTGCTGACCAATCCTTGGTTTCCAGGCCAAGGAACATGTCAAGTGCATAATATGTTGCTGCCCTGGAAGGGCTCTTCATACCGTTTGTCAATACGACAATGCCCAGATGCTTGTCTGGGATCATGGTGACAGCTGAAATCATACCATCATAGCCACCACCGTGCCCAACCATTAGGTTCCCATGATATTCACTTAAGTTCCAGCCTAACCCATATCCACTGAAATGCCTGTTAAAATCATTTTGGGTTGTATGATCCACCCGGAAATTATTATGTGGTGTCCACACCATGTTGCGTGTTTCTTTTGTAAGTAAAGTATCATCTCCCCAAATTCCGTTATCCAGGTTGAATATCATCCATTGGGATATATCTGATGTGCTGGATATTATGCCTCCCATGGCT
Organism: uncultured Bacteroides sp.; assembly: GCA_964642325.1. GTDB lineage: Bacteria > Bacteroidota > Bacteroidia > Bacteroidales > SM23-62 > SM23-62. The sequence continues at coordinate 4,507 of CAZXOJ010000116.1, forward strand.
CCAACGGTTTCCCAGTCCACCCAGTCAATGGGTATGTTTGTCTCATCTTCACGGGAATGCGGTGTGGCGTAGTTTCCTTTTGCTTCGAGGTCCTTCGGACTAATGATGGTACGGTTCATTCCCAGCGGCTCCAGGATTCTCTCATTCAAATTATCACCCCATGTTTTACCGGTAACTTCCCTGATCAGCTCACCCGCTGTCAGGTACATGACATTTGAATAGCCATAACCTGCCCTGAAATCGAATGCTTTCGGTAGATACCTGACCCTTCTTATGATCTCCTCAGCTGTCAGGTCTGATTTGTACCATATGACATCCCCGCTGAATGTTCCCAATCCCACGCGATGGCATAACAGGTCCCTGACGGTAACCTCGTTGCTTACCCAGGGATCGTATAATTCAAAATAGGGAAGGTATTTTTTGACCTTGTCATCCCAGTCAAGCTTCCCTTCCTGCACCAGCATACCAATGATCGCAGTAGTAAATGATTTTGTATTGGAGGCTATGGCATACAGGGTATTTTTATCCGGTCCCGCATTTTTACCTTCTTCCAGGACACCGTAATTCCCGCTGAAAATCATTTTTCCGTCCTTTACGATCCCGATAGATACGCTGGGAATATCCCAGTCATCTACCATATTCGAATAATACTCATCGAGTTGTTTCAGATCAGCCTTTGATACTTCCTGCCCGGCTATACTGGCAGCAACAATGGTGATCATTGCAAAAAACAGTGTAAATCTTTTCATATTACTGGTAATTTCTAGTTTCAATCGTCTCATAATGTGCAGATTCCTGATCCCAGTGTTTCAATACCCTCTGAGCGGCATCCGGTACATAGCATTTTTTATAGTCCTCTCCCTGGAAATCGATAACGTTCTGTAAGGAGTCAAAGGTCATAATGGTAACAAACTCGACTTCATCATCCAGGTCCATCCTAAATAATTCAATCTTCTGATAACCGGGAATGTTTTTGGCTTCTATCCCGGAAAAATCTCATCATGCAAAAGCTGCTGGTAGGTATCTGCATTTTCCAGCGTTGTCCAGCCATGCCATATACGTTTTGTTGCCATAATTTATTCAATCCATTAACTCCCCGAGCTTTGCCATTAAATCTTCCCCACGCAGGTCTTTGGCTATGATCTTCCCGGTATGATCAAGGAGGAAATTCTGAGATACCTGTCTCAGGGCATAGGTTTTTACGATTTCATTATCACCCCATTTTATTATTTCACAGACATTTGTCCAGATAAGTCCGTCTTTTTCAATGGCCTTCAACCAGGGTTCTTTTTTCATATCTGTGGAGACACTAACAATATCAAATCCTTTGTCGCTGTACAAATCGTATGCCCTGCGTATATTCTTATTCTCAACCCTGCATGGTCCGCATGTTGAAGCCCAAAAGTCCAGCAACAGGTACTCAGATCCTGAATAGAAGTCAGATAATCGCCGGGGAGTACCATCTATATCATTCATCTCAAAATCCGGAGCGATCTGTCCGATCTCAACTGATTCCATATGAGCAATAATCTCTTTAAGATCCTTTACGCTTTCATAGCCTTCTAGTGGGCTATCGAGCAGGTCAATATACTTCCTGAATTCAGCAGCCGACTCAAAACTCCAGTCCATTTCCCACAAAAAGAACACGGATAAAAATGAACCCGGATTCTCCCTGATAAACTGACGTTGCAGGTCTACGACCTCATATTCATAATCTTCATATTTCCTGTCAAGTTCTTCCTGCCTTTCTTCTGTGGCTGAATCATATTCATCCTCCATGGCAGCAAGTTCATATTTTCTATCAAGCTGGATCCTGGATTTTCGGAATCTAAGTTTGTCTGTTTCTGTCTTTGAACCTGTTACCAGAACATCATCTATGGAATCGATATGCCCATGGATGCTGATGTCTGAATTTTCAAGGTAAAACTCCCTGGTCCCGGGAAAGTCCTTGACCCTGATCCGGGCAATACATGGTTCTGTTAGGTTTCCTGCAATTTCAAACTCACCATTCTCCAAATGGCAGGTATCTGTCCGACCCAGATATCCCAGGTAAACTGTTCCGGCATCCAGACCTTCCAGATGTCCTCTGACACGAAATGATGAAGCCTGGTCCTGCTGACCACATGCCAGTGCGAGGAAGGCCAATAGTATGTAAACAACTCCCTTAAAATGCCTCTTTATCAACATCTTTAATGAATTTTATCAAACCCTCAAAATACACTTTCTGATCATCCCACTGGGCGCCGTGACTTCCATTCGGACACAATAAAAACCTGCCATTCTGGACCTCCTTCGACATCATTTCCATATGCTCAGGATCCATGGTATCATAAGTGGAACCGATGACCAGGGTAGGAACAGTTATATTTGACAATTCAGCCGTAACATCCCAGTCTTTCAGAGTGGCATTCCCGGTCATGCCAAATTCACTGTATCCCTGCATATATACATACACCTCCTGATTCATGTGCTTGAATGCCCTGAATACGGCTTCCGGCCACTCTTCCAATGGCAGCCTTATCAGGTGTTCAGGGTAGTAATGATTCATCAGCACCTCCATGTATCGTGGATTGGAAAAATCGTTATTTGCTTCTATCAGTTTAACTTCTTTCAAAATTTCGGGATCCATCTGGGGACCCAGTACTTCCAGTGCATATTTATTATATTCTGGAGCACTTGCCATCATGTTGGATATAATCAATCCCTTGATATTCTCCTGGTACTTCAGGGCATATTCCATCGCCAGTATACCCCCCCAGGATTGCCCCAACAGATAGAAATTATTCTTATCCAGGTTTAGTGCTTTTCGAACCTGTTCAACCTCTTCAACAAAGTGGTCTATTGTCCAGAGACTGGTGTCCGAAGGCTGGTCACTGTAATAGGACCCCAGCTGATCATAATAGTAATATTCGATCCTTTCAGCGGGGAAGTATCCGTCAAAACAAAGGAAAAATTCATGGGTGCCCCCCGGACCTCCATGCAATAGCAGGACTTTCTTATCCGGGTTATTCCCCACCCGCTTGGTCCACACTTTAAACTCACATTTGGAGGTAGAAATGGGTATCATTTTAATACCTCCGGTAAATTGATCATCCCGGTCTGAAAAATCCAGGTAGCCATTACTGGTATTAGATCCATCCTTTGGATCTTGCTGACGACCAGAACATCCATTGAAAAACAATGCTATGATGATAAGGCAGAGGATTGAGTTTTTCATAATTTCTATCTTAATGTTTTTTATGCGATGAACTGTATTGATCGATTTTACTGGAAATTCACAGGTAGGTCATGAGGGGAATATCTATTCTATCAATTTATTTTCCAGGTAAATATGGAGTCCCCCGTGCCACGGCTTAGTACATATATCCACATCTCCATCCCCATCAACATCTGCTGCCACTGCTTCATGAATCCTTCTCCCTTCCAGGATTATATGTTCTTTCCACTGGGAAGCATCCCCGGAGATATTTTCCCAGATGAACAACTTATGGATATCCTGGGATAAAGGGCCTCCCCCCGAGGATACATCCAGGTCACCATCTCCATCAAAATCAGCCAGGGCCAGGGAATGAAAATCCTGGTTTGTTATATCATCAGATATTGGATGAAAGATGAACTTCCCTGCATTTCGCTGGTTTTCAAACCAGAAAACCCTTCCATTCTTGGTATCGGCTTCTGCCAGGACAATGTCCGGATCCTTGTCCCCATCCATATCCTCAACCCATGTTCTAAGTGCCAATCCAAATCTACCTGAGCGGTTGCCTCCTGGCGGGACCAGGGTCTCATGGATTGTCCATTTACCTCCTTTTGTGTCTGTGTTCTCATACCAAACATTCCCTCTGACAATATCGAGATCTCCATCATTATCCATGTCTCCGTACCCTTTTGGAGCGATTCCTCCATGGATACCCTCACCAATTTTATTGTAGTCCCAGTTCTCTGTGTGGTTTTCCGGCATTTTGTACCAGGCCAACACAGGATGATCAGGATCATTTGACAGGGAAACGATATCCTTTTTACCATCTCCATCTATATCCAGGATAATATTATCATGACAACTGATCATGTTTTTCCTGTGCAGCACAAATTTTTCTGACCTTGGATTACCTGTGTTCTCATACCAGGAATCTCCCACCACAAAATCAATCATACCATCCTGGTTAATATCTGCCGGCCATCCTCCTACATCCGTTCTGGCTCCCTTTCCAATCTCATGTAATTCCCATTCATCAGCAGATTTATATTCATACCAGTACATGTCACCGAAACGCCCGAACACCCAATCCAGGTCATTATCATTATCCACATCCACCAGGCTTGTCTGGCCCATCCTGTCAATGAACTCACCAATTTCATGTAATTCGAAATTCATTTTCTGCCCGGTGGAGTGGGCCAGTGAAAATAGTATTAGCAATACGGATAATATTGATCTCATAAAATCTTGTATTAGCTTCAAAGTTACTTATTCAGCCTTGCATATGAAATAAGACCTCCTTTTTCAATGGCCACAATGGCCTCATGCGTCCGTCCCTCGGCTGATATATTTTCATCCATCATATATGATATCAGGGCATCTTCAGCCCTGCCAGGGTATTTTTGCTGTGCCAATTTTATATTCTGCTTGATGGATAATCCCATTAAGATGTGTAAGGTAAACAAGCCCCCTACAAGGATGCAAATAATGACTATGCCAATGATTAATAATCTCCGGTTCATATACTCACAAATTCAGCTGAACAGGGTTAGTTGGTCCGAAGATTGCTTGTGCATTTCCAACTGTAGCAGCTTTCTCTTGGCCTGGAGACCCCCTCCATATCCTGTCAGCTTCCCATCACTCCCAATGATCCTATGACATGGGACCATAATTGATATGGCATTGGCACCATTGGCAGCCGCTACTGATCGAATAGCCTTTTCGTTCCCAATTTTCCTTGAGAGTCCCAGGTAACTCTCCGTTTTTCCGTATGGGATCTTCAACAATTCATTCCAAACTGTCTTCTGGAAGGAGCTGCCAACCATCAGCAAGGGGACATCGAAAATTATTCTGTCTGCTGAGAAATATTCGTTTAGCTGATGCTGTGCCATTTCCGTGACAATTGTTTCTCCTTCTTCGAAAGAAGCATCTAAACCTCCAAGTATTCTCTTATCAATGGTTTGCCTCATTCTTCTATACCTCCAATCACATAGGCATAGCTTTTCATGAAAATCCCCCAGGATCAATTCACCAACAGGAGTTTTAAAATATTGAAGGTATATTTTATTCATACCGTCTATTTTCTTCTTAATGTCAGTTGTATCAATCCACTCTCGTAGGGTCTACTTGATTCCAGGTCAAATTTTACATCTTTAGCATTTCCAGGGAACAGTGGTATTCCTTTACCCAGAACTATGGGGACCAGGGTCAGGATAATCTCATCAATTAGATCATTGTTTAGCATAAGGGTGTTTATTTGTCCCCCGCCAATTAGCCAGATATCTTTCCCATTGTCATCCTTGAGGTTCTTTACGAATTTAATGATGTCACCTGTTACGAATTTTACATATTCCGTATCCTGGTGATTCTCCGATTGGCTGAAGACAAAATTTGATTTATCTGGATAGGGAAAGGGCACATCCAGATCAAGAATGAACTGGTAAGTCTTGTTGCCCATCAGGGTGGTGTCGATGGACTGATACAATTCGCTGTATCCATAATCTTCATTTTCTATCAAATATTCCGGTGAATGTAACCAGTCCACATCACCATCAGGCCGGGCTATAAAATTATCAAGACTTGTCGCGGTATAGAGTACGAGCCTTCTCATATATTTACCTTTATCTGTAACAACTCCTTTATGTCCTGTATATACCTGTCATCCTCAACTTTGAGGCTCAAACCCCGTCCTTCTGCATACTTTTTGGCTTCTGATAATTCCTTTTTCAATACTGTATTAATACCTGAATCAAGAACACTATTTACCGCCCTTTCTCCAAATACGAAGGATATTCTGAAGTAACCCTTGTACATACCAATGAAAAACAGGTTCCGCTTCTTGTAAAATTTTTTCAGGGTCCAGCCTAACTTTTTCCCGTAATATTTCCATTCCTCCAGGGTCTCACCAAATGTGTCGTCGATATACTTCCTAATCTCCTCAAGTTGGTAATATGTATCGAGTAGATTTTCTTTAATTAATTCCTCTGTAGGTTTGACTTCCTTTGAAAGAAATAATTTCTCAGACATGACACTGCTTTTTTAGTAAATATTTATCTTTTTTTTCCAATACTGAAATAATAGGCTTTAAAAAAGTATTCTTCTTTCTTGACATCATTCAATGATTCATTTATCAGGGAAAATAATTCCACGCTGTTCTGATGACCCTCAAGGGTCCCACCGTACCTTTTTGCCATGGAGATGGTAAGGGGATTCAGGCGAGATTGCCAACCTGATGCCAGTTGCATATCCCCAATAATGATTTCACCCCCATCTCTAACATTGGATAGCAAATTATTATATGCTGAGCGGAATTCTGGGATGATGGACATTCCCAGTGTACAAACACCCGCATCTGCTTTTGGATCAAGTTTGTTTTCAAACCTGGTTACGTCCGTATGAACCAGTTCTATATTGCTCCAATTATTCCTGGAGATTTTCTTTGCTGCCCTTTTAAGCATTTCCCCGGAAAAATCCACCCCGGTGATTTTACCTTCCTCCCCAATCCTGCGGAGAATATGCGGAAAATCCAGTCCCGTCCCACAACAGAAGACCAACACCTGGTCTCCTGCCTTCAAGGATGATTTCTTAAATGCCTTTTCTTTTAGCCTGGCAAAAAAATGTCCCATAGACATATCGTATTTTTTTGCCACCGGGCCGGCATAAATACCCTCAATTGTTTTTGCTTCCAGGTTCATAGCATATTTGATTTAATTTGAGACTTTGTTATTGCTATCAAATAACCGTAGTAGCCAATCTTATAATTACCGTGTACCATTGATTACTTTGCCTTAAGAATCAGAATCGCATCAGGCCAATGATCCGGGGGATTTACCTTCATTGGACCATCCCTGATGGATGCTTTAGATTCCTCAGAATAGGAATTGGAAGCCGGGTTGTACCATTGAATAGTGACTTCACCAGCCTCTGCAAAGTGATTTGCCAGGTCAAGGTCTGCAGAACTGTTATCCGGGAAATAAACCAGGCATAAAGGGTTATGCGGGATAAAAACGGCGACCTTCTGATTTTCGCCTTCACCCGCATTTGATTGAATAACATCATGAACGGGTATCCAATCCGGCCAGGAGTGTTTAAGGCAGAATGACTTAATATTTGTCATCGATCCGGCACCTTCCATATCCAGCATTTCTTTCCAGTTATTGTATGGGCTCCATAAAGGACCATTTCCATTATGATCAATTTTACCGCCGTAAGTGAATCCTGCTGCCCCTGCAAAAAAACTATGCAATGCCTGTCTTCTCATATGTATCCCGGCCGTGACCATATTGTTGGGCCTGCTTCCTTCATAATCCGGCTCAGCCATCACGGTTGGTTTCACAGGGTCTGTCATTACATAATCCTGTTGAACTGCCTGGTAGACCTTATCACGGCTCCCATGGGTCTCAATCATGTTAAAATCCATCCAGGGATCAGTATGAAACCAGAGGGATGAATTTATTAAGGGCGATCCATCCGGATGATAGGTCATCAGAGCATTATCCCACAGTGGGGAAACCTCATCCCAACGAACCCTTTCACCGGTAATTCCGGTGATAATCCCTTCCGCCATTGACCGGTAATGATCCAGGTATTGACCACCATCATCTGCCTTAACATCCCCTCCAAGTACCCAGATAATATTGGAATATCCCATAAAACGCTTTCCTAAAAACTCCCCATCTAATGCTAAGATTACATCCTTGCCCTCTTGTCTCAAATACAAAATCTGTGCAATTAGATCATCTACATCAGCGTATCTTTGAAACGAAAGCATGTTACTTATTCCTTTATGGCGGTCGACCACCTTAATATCCAAA
>CAZXOJ010000117.1:0-12322 GCA_964642325.1 uncultured Bacteroides sp.
ACTGGATGAACTTGGCCTGGAAGAAAATACCATTGTTTTCTTTTGTTCTGACAATGGGGGTAAGGAAACATATGCCAGCCAGTCCCCTTTCCGCAAAGGCAAAGGCTGGCTATATGAAGGAGGGATAAGGGTACCAATGATAGTCAGGTGGCCCGGTAGGATAGAGGCAGGTTCGCAGAATGCAACGATTACCTACAGTATCGATATACTGCCAAGTTTGTTGGAATTAGGGAGACTGCCCGCAGCAGGTCACCCAATTGATGGGATTTCCATTGCAGGTGAGCTATTGGGAAAAGGCCATATGGAAGAACGAATTCAATACTGGCATTATCCACATTATCATCGGGGTTCTGGAATGAAACCAGCTTCAGCTATTCGCAAAGGAAAATTCAAATTAATTGAATGGCATGAAGCATTCCTCAAGGGTGAATTAGCCTGGGAATTATATGACCTGGAGACAGACCCGGGAGAAAAACATGATCTTTCAGCGGATCATCCTGAAATCCTGGAGGAACTCAGGATGGATCTGCATAAGTGGAGAGGCGAAATTAATGCCCAGATGCCGGAAATAAATCCGGAATAATGGATTGTTTTATAAAATTTAAAGTAATAGTTCTAGTGTATTCAATATATAACTGGATTATAAGATGATATGAAATTATTTCGTCTTTCATTTTTTACCATTTTCGTGCTGCTTTCAGCCTGTGGGCAGGAAACATTACAGGTCAGCGGCATATACCCCCACCTTGCATACTACAATGATGGCAGGGAGTGTGGAACAGGTGCGGTAGTACCCTGGGCAGACCGCCTTTGGATTGTCACTTATGGTCCCCATTTCCCTTACGGATCATCTGATAAACTATACGAAATAAGCCCGGAACTGGTAAGCAATGTGAGGCAGGAAAGTATTGGTGGCACACCTGCCAACAGGATGATCCACCCCGAGAGCCGGCAGCTTTTCATTGGACCTTATGCTATTTCGGCTGGAGGTGAGGTCCGTGTCATCCCCTACGATCAGATGCCCGGGCGGCATACCGGTAATGCCAGGCACCTGAAAAATCCGGAAGAAATGATCTACTATGCCAGCATGGAAGAAGGGTTCTATGAGGTAGAGGTTAATGCATTGAAAGTTAATACCTTATACGCAGATGGACATGAGCTCCCTGAGGAAGATTATGGTATCCTATTACCAGGTGCCCATGGCAAGGGATTGTATTCGGGACAGGGGGTACTGGTTTATTCCAACAATGGTGAATTATCACCAGAAGCCCTTGAACGTTCTGATATTGAGTCTGGTGCCCTGATGGAATGGAATGGAGTAGACTGGAAACTTGTCCGCCGGAACCAGTTTGTCGAAGTCACCGGTCCGGGAGGGATCTATGGCAATGAGGATCCTGAGAATGACCCCATATGGGCCACTGGATGGGATCATAAATCCCTGATACTGGGAGTCAGGGATGCCGGTAATGGCTCATGGGATTTTTACCGGCTTCCAAAGTCCAGCCATACATACGACGGGGCCCACGGTTGGTATACAGAATGGCCACGGATCCGGGATGTCGGCACGAAAAAAAATCGCGATTATTTAATGACCATGCACGGGATGTTCTGGCGTTTTCCGGAGAAATTTTCAAGGGATAACAGTGGAGGTATCAGGCCCCGTTCCTCCTATCTGAAAGTTATTGGTGATTATACCCGCTGGCAGGGCCAGCTGGTATTTGGATGCGATGATTCGGGCCAGGGGCAAACGTTAAATACAAGAAAGGTAAAAGGAAAGATAAGTGGTCCCGGCCAGTCCAATTCCAACCTTTGGTTCACGCACCTAGATATGCCCGACCGCCTTGGTCCCACAACCGCTGAAGGCGGAGTTTGGCTGAAAGAGAAGATGCCTGCAGGGATTCCTTCGGAACCCTTTCTTCTGGCAGGATGGTCTTTGCGCTGTTGCTGGATACAGAATGAAAGTGACAGCATCGTAAACTTCCTGTTTGAAACTGACAGGCGTGGCAAAGGGCAATGGCAGGAAATGAAAAGGATTAACGTGCCGGCAAAAGGAAGTGCCCTGGTGGAATTTTCCGGGAATGAATCTTCGGAATGGGTCAGGGTAATCCCCCACAAAACTGCTCGTGGAACAGTTCACTTCAGCTACACAGAAAAGGAGAGGCGGGATACCAAAGGGGATAAGATATTCCAGGGTCTGGCAGCCATAAACGATACTGGATCTATTGGCGGATTGCTATATGGCCTGGGCGAAAACAGGAGAACCCTTGGGGTGGCGGTTCAACAATTCCAGGGCAGTGATAAAATCCTGAAAGGTTATTATGAACTCAATGAAAGACTTGAGCTTATCCCGGTGGAGGATACTGGCATGCTACAATTCATACAGGATGGATTTGCCATTCCTGAAGATGTCCTGCATGTTGATGAATCTTCCATATTGATCATAGATGATCAGAACAGGAGGTGGCGCTTGCCCATGGGTGATGATGCCTTTACCGGGCCTACCAGGGCGGCAACTATGCGCCTCTGCAGGGAGGTTGTAACCCAACGGGACCTGTTCAATTGTCATGGAACATTTTATGAATTGCCCGCAGAAAGTGCTGATGGTTTTGCCAGGTTGCGTCCAATCGCATCCCATCCATTTCGTGTCCATGATTTTGCCAGTTACCGTGGCTTACTTGTGATGACAGGTATACGGCCGGACCTGTCCGGGTACAGAACCCATGTGATACGATCTGATGATGGCAATGCGGCTGTATGGGTAGGTGTTATAGATGATCTGTGGAAACTCGGCAAACCCACTGGTCAGGGTGGACCCTGGTTTGGAACTGAAACAGTGGCCGGGGAAGCTTCAGATCCCTACCTGATAGGGTTTTATGATGACAGAAGCCTTACCCTCTCGCATGAATCAGGTGAACCTGTGACATTTGATATTGAGGCAGACCCCCTGGGTAATGGTCCCTGGATGCTTTACCAGCGGGTGACCATAGCTCCGGGTGCTTTATATAAACACCATTTTCCTGATCATTTTCAGGCGCGATGGATACGTTTCAGATCTGACAGGCCAACCCGTGCGACAGCCTGGCTGGACTATCACTAAATGCATATTATGATGAGTGTGAAAAGAATGTTTTTGTTGCTGATTCCACTGTTTTTCTTTGCTGTGGGACTTACTTTCTCCCAGGCTGAACCTGTAATCTCATCCGATTTTGCAGGGGGTAATATCATCGTGGTTAAGACTACTGGTGATACCCTGTGGTTAAAACCTGATCTTTCGGAGACCGAGGGTGAATGGTTCTACTGGTATTTCAAGGTTTCGAACATAAGCGGGAAGGAGATATTTTTCCAATTCATGCTGGATAACCAGTTCACTGCTTACGGTCCGGCTTACAGTATCAACAATAACAATAACTGGAAATGGTATGGTGAAAACCGTGTTCATGATAATGGTTTTTCCTATGCATTTTCACCAGAGGATACGGTAGCCTGGTTCTGCACGGCCTTTCCCTATACCGGGAAGGACCTGGATTCGTTTCTCAGCCGGCCAAAGATCAGGAACCACCTGGTCCGCGATACGCTCTGTATTTCTCCTGAAAACCGGGTCATCGAGAAAATATCCATCAGGCCTCCCGGAGACAAACCCGAGATGAGGATCCTGATCACAGCCAGGCACCATGCATGCGAAATGATGGCAAATTACGTCCTTGAAGGAATAATAGAAAGCACACTGAATGAGGTTGGGCTGTTTTACCTGCGTGATAAGGTGGAATTTCTGATTGTTCCCTTCATGGATAAGGATGGGGTGGAAAACGGGGAGCAGGGGAAAAACCGGTTACCGAGGGACCATAACCGGGATTATTCGGGAGAATCCATACATCCGTCCACTGCTGCACTGAGGGAAGAAATACCTGACTGGAGCAAAGGCAGGTTGAAAATAGCCCTTGATCTCCATTGTCCCTGGATCAAAGGAGAATACAATGAATGGATCTTTATGGTTGGTAAGCAAGATCCCAAGATAGTTGCAAAGCAAATGAGGTTCAGTGACTTGCTTGAAGATCATGCGAAAGGTGAACTAAGATACCGGAGCGCTGATTTCCTGCATTACGGAACAGCATGGAATACCAAAAGCAACAATACCAAGGGAAAAAGTTTCAGCCAGTGGGCTAAGGGACTGGATAGCATCAGCCTGGCAACAACGATTGAATTTCCCTATGCCAATATCCTGGGAGTTCAGGTTTCTAAAGACAATGCCAGGGCTTTCGGAAAGGCTGTGGCGTATGCACTTATGCATTATCTCAAAGGTTTAGAAAACCCACCATATTCAACTCAAAATGATGATGATGGATGGAGAATTGACTGGCCTACCGCTTTTCAGGAGATCAGCATTCCTTCCACCCTTGATGCCAGCCATCAAAAGGCCATGTTTTTGCCTGCTTCTGGGGACTCGCAACAAGCGCTGGTCGTTAGTCTGCATACATGGAGCGGGGATTACCGGCAAAAAGACCCCTTGGCCACCATGATCAGTGAAAAAGGCTGGAACTATATCCACCCGGATTTCCGGGGAAGCAATAACCATCCTGAAGCCTGCGGGAGTGAAAAAGTGATCCAGGACATTGAAGATGCTATCCAATACGCCATGAAACAAGGAAATGTCGATCCAGATAATATCCATGTAATTGGCACCAGCGGGGGAGGTTATGCAACTTTACTGATGTATATGAAAACCTCGCTTGAAATCAAGAGTTTTTCAGCATGGGTTCCCATCTCTGACCTGGTGGACTGGTATTGGGCATGTGATAGCAGGGGACTCAAATATGCCGGGGATATTCTCCAGAGTACCGGGAGCCGGGATTCAGTACTGGACACTGAAGAGGCCAAGCGGCGGTCTCCATATTTCATGGATACACCGGTTTCACAGCGCAAGAATAGCACGCTGAATATCTATTGCGGTATCCATGACGGCTATAGCGGATCCGTACCCATTACTCAATCCATCAATTTTTACAATAAACTGGTAAGGGACATGAAGGGTAATAAAGCGGCATTGGTCCCCCGGGAAGATGCATTGTATATGTTGTCTCAAAGGACTTTCAATCCGTCCGAAGAAGCACCACTTATCCAACCGGAAGGCCGGAGGATACATTACAGGAAACAATTTCAATCCATAAACCTGACTATCTTTGAAGGAGGACATGAATTACTTCCTGGCGCAGCCATGGAAGAATTAATCAGGAGGATCAGATAATATTGATACTAAACAAAACCATTGAATATGAAGACAAATCACATCCGAATGTATATCTCGATTCTTTTTATCCTGCTACTGGCTATTCCCTCAATAAACTTTTACGCCCAGGAGATCCAGGTAAGTGAGCAGTACCCTACCTATTTCGATTACAAGGAAAAGCCTATGCTGCTCCTGGGTGGAACGGTCGATGATAACCTCTTCCAGCTGGAAGGTCTGGAAGAACACCTGGACCTGTTGTTGGCATCAGGAGGTAATTATGTAAGGAATACCATGTCCAGCGGTGACGAGGGCAATCTCTGGGCTTTCCACCGGCAGGAAGATGGATTATTTGACCTGAACAAATGGAATGATGCTTACTGGGAACATTTTGATCATTTCCTGAAAGCCTGTGAAGAAAGAGATATTATAGTCCAGATAGAGATTTGGGCTACTTTTGATTATTACCGGGATAACTGGGAGGTCAATCCTTTCAATCCCAAAAATAACCGGAACTACGATACAGCCAGGACCAAATTGCATACATCCGTTCCCACTCATCCCATTTTTCGTGGGAATCCCTTTTTCTGGTCCGTTCCTGAAATGGACAACAATGCCCAGCTGATGATCTATCAGCAGCGCTTCGTTGACAAGCTGCTATCTTACTCCCTTGGATATGGGAATGTCCTCTACTGCATGGATAATGAAACCTCCGTAACGGCAAGCTGGGGGAGGTTCTGGGCAAAATATATCAAGATGAAGGCTAAGCTCGCAGGCAGAGAGGTCATGTGCACGGAAATGTGGGATTCCTGGGACCTTTCTCACCCGCAACACTTTGAAACCATGCACCATCCTGAATTCTATGATTTCGTTGATATATCTCAGAATAACCACCAGACGGGGGATGATCACTGGGAAAATGGGATCACCCAGATGAAAAACCTGGATAAACTGGGATACCTTCGGCCATTGACAAATGTGAAGGTCTATGGAAATGACGGCGGCAGGCATAAAACCACCCGGCAGGGTATAGAGGCTTTCATACAGAATGTGCTGATGGGGTGTGCCTCTAGCCGGTTTCACAGGCCTACCAGTGGACAGGGACTGAATGAGAAGGCGCAAAATGTCATCAGGAGCATGAGGGATCTGTCTACAAAAGTAAATGTTTTTGAATCCGAGCCCTACAATGAACTCCTCTCGGACAGAGATCCCGGGGAAGCATATTGTATGGTGTTTCCGGGAAGGGAATATGTGGTATATTTTCCTGAAGGCGGATCGGTAAGTTTGTATTATGCTGCCTTTAGGGGAGAGGTCACCCTGGAATGGTGTGAAGTTCTTTCCGCGGAATGGTCTGAGGCTAAAATTATTGAACCAAGGGCAATGATAAGAATGGAATGTCCTGGTGATGGCCACTGGATTGCCGTACTTAAAACAGAATAATCTCAATCTCACTTTAAATTTAATTAATCATGGATCTATTTTCTGATAAACGTACCGTACTAACCCTGGATGCAGGTGGTACCAACTTTGTGTATTCAGCTATTAAGGAAGGCAAAGAAGTAGTCAAACCCGTAAACCAACCCTCCTATGGGGAACACCTTGATAAATGCATCTCAGCAATGAAAAATGGATTCAGTGAGGTTATCAAACAGCTTACAGAGCCTGCAGTTGCCATCAGTTTTGCTTTTCCCGGACCCTGCGACTACCCCAATGGAATTGTAGGTGACCTGGCCAACCTGCCTGGTTTCAGGGGCGGAGTACCCCTTGTAGCAATACTTGAAGATGCCTTCGGTATCCCAGCATATATCAATAATGATGGGGATCTGTACACCTATGGTGAAGCATTGGGCGGATTCCTGCCGGAGGTCAACAGGATGCTGGAAGAAAGAGGGAATCCGAAGCGGTACAATAACCTGGTTGGTTTAACACTGGGTACCGGCTTCGGTGCCGGTATTTTTTCACAGGGACGGCTTCTGGTAGGGGATAATTCCCTTGCTGCCGAAGTTTGGCTCCTTTCCAACAGACTTTCCCCTGACCGTAACGCAGAGGAGGGAGTAAGCATCCGCTCAGTTATCCGGAATTATATCCAGTATGCCGGACTTCCCAATGACCAGAACCTCACGCCGAAGGATATTTTTGACATTGCTGATGGCAAAGCGCCAGGCTCAAAAGATGCAGCACGAAGGGCATATGAGTTGATGGGAGAACACCTGGGAGATGCCATAGCCAACCTGGTAACCCTGACTGATGGACTCATCGTTATGGGAGGAGGCATTGCAGGAGCAGCGAAGTATTTTATGCCTTCCGTTATGAAAACCATGAATGGCTTTTATGCCTATCCATCTGGAAGTCCAATGATAAGGCTCGTTCAGCGAGCCTTTAACCTTGAGGATGGGGATGAGCTGCAGGCATTCCTGGAGAAAACCGGCCGGGAGGTACCTGTACCCGGAACCGAAAGCACACAGTATTATGATGACCAGCCCAAAACCGCCGTTGGCATCAGCCGCGTCGGGGCCAGCAAGGCCATTGCCATAGGTGCTTATGCATTTGCACTCAACCGTTTGGATAAAAACACTTAATATTATGAATCGTATTCAACAAACTTTCCTTCCTCTCTTATGGATCATGCTGGTTTTAACACTGCTGGCCCCAAACAATCTCAAAGCCCAGGAAGCTCAGGACACCAGGCAGAAAATTCTTGAACTTCTTGCCCATCCTGAACATTCACAGGGAGAAATGGCAGGCCATATGACAGCCACAACGGCCCTGTTGCAAACCAGGCTAACCCTTACCAATCATGCGTTTAACCATGACTATATTGGCTGCCCCGGATGGGCATGCTTTGAATATACCGATCGTGGTAACCGGACCAAAACGCAACAAACAGGCTGGTTTGAGGCCCTGCCTGACAATGATTATATCATTAAAGTAAAACTTCAAGGTCTGAAGCCGAATACTACCTATTACTACCGTCTTCTCTATGGCCTGGATAAGGATACTTACAGGACAGGCCACTGGTGTGAGTTCAAAACCCTTCCGGGGAAGGATGTTTCCAGGAAATTGAGTTTTACCGTTGTTACGGGGATGAACTACGAGCGTTTTTATTATAGTCCGGGTAGGAAGTACCTCGGGATTGACAAATACAACGGTTTTCCGGCTGCGGAACAGATGTTGATATTACAGCCTGATTTTTTTGTTGGTACCGGTGACAATGTATACTATGACTCGCCAGCTATGCCCATAGGGGAAGGTTTGGACGAAAGCTCCATCAGGAATTACTACCATCTGCAGTTCAGCCAGCCCAGGCTGGTAGAGCTGTTTTCCAATGTGGGTACCTACTGGGAAAAGGATGACCATGACTATCGCTGGAATGACTGTGATACCACGGATGGGCAGAGGATGCCTTCCCATGAACTGGGGATAAGGATGTTCAAGGAACAGCTTCCGGTAACGGACCCAAATGATTATGATGAAGTTACTTATAAAACCTACAGGGTATCAAAAGAACTACAATTCTGGCTGGTGGAGAACCGGGACTATCGCAGTCCCAATAACATGCCTGATGGTCCGGATAAAACCATCTGGGGAAAAAAGCAGAAGGAATGGCTGAAACAGACACTAAAAGAGAGTGACGCAGCTTTTAAGGTCCTTATCTCTCCAGATCCCATGGTAGGACCGGATGACAGTTATAAAACGGACAACCATGTAAATCACCAGGGATTCCGACATGAGGGCCAGGAATTTTTTCAATGGCTGAAGGAGGATGGTTTTGGAATGTATGAATTTATGATCATCTGCGGTGACAGGCACTGGCAGTACCATTCGATAGATCCCACCGGTTTCAGCGAGTTTGCTACCGGGGCCCTCGTTGATGCCAATTCAAGGATGGGCAGGATGCCTGGCGATCCGGAATCAACCGATCCGGATGCAGAGATCATACAGCCTTTTACATCCCCTGAACCATCGGGCGGTTTTCTGCATGTAAAAGTTGATCCTGTAGGCAGTTCATGGGAAACACCGAGGATCATCTTTGAATTTTATAATGAGAAAGGTGAGATCCTGTATTCCACCTTCAAGGATAAACCCCAATAAAGTCAAACATGAAAAAGACTTTTTTTATACTTCTGATCTCCGCTTCCGTCTCATGGACGCAGGGACAAACCTCTGCAAAGGAATTGCCTTACGGACGCATCCTGGATCCCGCAGGAAAACAAATATACTTTGGTGATTGGACCCTGGAAAACCATGCACTAGATTGTGCACTGTCACCTGATGAAAAATGGTTGGCTGTAGAGGAGAGGTACAGCATTGTTTTTATCAATACAAGGAAAAATAAAGTCTCCTATGTTCTTCCTTTCATAAATACCGAAGAAATTTCCACCGCTGTGAGTACGTATTCCGGGATCCTCTGGCACCAAAGCCTGGAAGAAGATTTTGTGCTGTGGAGTTGTGCTGATAGACAAGGCAGGTCGTTTGTTGTAAAGGCTAGCTGGAACGGTTCGGAGGCAAAGGTCGTACAAACATTTATTTTTCCTGCCACAAAACCAGCCAGGGTAGCAATTCCCAATGAACTCCTGATCAGAAAGGAATCGGGAAGAGAATATTTGTATGTAGTGTTGAATGGAAACAACCAGCTGGTCAAACAGGATCTCGAAACCGGTGAGCTGATCTGGACCCGGCAGACAGGAGTTGCTCCATATGGAATTACCTGGGCCAATGATAAAATCTATGTTACCAATTGGGGGGGCAGAACACCATTGGGATCGGATCAGGATGTGGCCGGAGTTCCCTGGGGACTGATGAGGATAGATCCTTCCAATGCAGCTTCCCGTGAGGGTAGCATAAGCGTTTTCGATCCTTTGGATGGCCATGTGATAAAAGAAATTATTGTAGGCCTTCATCCGAATGAAATCATTTCATCTCCTGAAGAAGATTATATCTACATTACCAATTCAAACAGTGATAAAGTAAGCGTAATTTCTACCTCTTCTGATGAAATATCTGAATCCATTTCTCTAAGGATGAATGAAGAGTTTAATTCCTACTTTGGAGATTCGCCGAATGGGATAGGGCTTTCAGACGATGGATCCATTTTATTTGTTGCCAACGGTATGGACAATGCTGTGGCCATTATTCAATTGGGGAAAAATGCATCGGCAAAAGGAATTATTGAAAAGAGTTATATAAAAGGATTTATTCCAACTGAGGCTTACCCCTCCTCAGTGGTGATTTCGGGTAAAAACATGCTGTATATTACCAACCTGGAAGCCTCAGGAGGCACATTGCCGGTAGTGGAAGGGGGCAGGACTTCTCCGATTTATAATTCTCACGTAAAACTTGCTTCAATATCTGTAGTCAAAATGCCGGGAGAAAAGAAGTTAAAGTCTTATACGAAAACCGTTTATGCAGCAAATCAACTTTCCAGACTAAAAACTGCCGAACTTCCTCCACGAGAGAATGTTAATGCAAAACCTCTTCCCGATAGAATTGGGGAACCATCCGTTTTCAAACATGTCCTCTATATCATCCGTGAAAATCGGACCTATGATCAAATTCTGGGAGATATGCCAGAGGGAAGAGGAGATTCTGACCTTTGTGTGTACGGTAGCCAGGTGACTCCAAATGCACACAAACTGGCAAGGGAGTTTCAGCTTATGGATAATTTCATGGTCTCCGGAAAATGCTCTGCCGAAGGTCATCAGTGGACGGATGCCTCAATTGTTACGGATTATATTGAAAAAAATGTCAGGGCATGGTTCCGTAGTTATCCCCATGTGCAGACAGATGCCCTGGTACACGCCCCTTCCGGATTCCTGTGGGACAATGCAGAGCGCCATGGTAAAAAGGTGATCATATACGGGGAAGCTGCTATCCCTGTAGTGAAGGATAAAACGCTGAGCTGGACGGATATTTATACAGGCTTCCTGAATGGGGAACAGCTTGATTTTGAGAATGAAACCACTTTAAATACGGTAAAAGATATACTTGACCCTAAATTTCCAGCATACGGATATGGGCATAAAATACCGGACGTTTTACGGGCCGGTTCTTTTATTGAAGATCTGAATAGGTATGAATCAATGGAGGGTGATTCCCTGCCTGAACTTATGATCATGGCGCTGCCAAACGACCATACAGCCGGGACCCGGCCCGGTCTGCCCACTCCCCGGGCGATGATCGCTGACAACGACCTGGCTTTGGGAAGAATTGTTGAAGCTGTCTCCCGCAGCAGGTTCTGGAAAAATACTGTCATATTTGTTGTGGAAGATGACTCTCAGGCTGGCTGGGACCATGTCTCTGCCTACCGCACGGTTGCATTTGTTATCAGCCCATACTCCAGGTTAAAATCTACTATTCGTACCCCATATAACCAGCCTTGTATGATAAGGACCATGGAACAAATTCTTGGAATGCCTCCGATGAATATCCAGGATGCTATTGCTGATCCTATGGTCGCGTGTTTTAATGACACTCCGGATTTCACTCCCTATCAAGCAGTTCCCAACCAGATCCCTTTGGATGAGATGAATCCATCCCTGACAGCACTTGAAGGGGAAGCCTTACATTATGCACAAAAAAGTCTTGAACCTCAATTTGATGGTATTGATACCGGCGATGATGATTTATTTAACAGGATTTTATGGTTTACGGCCCAGGGGAACAAACCATATCCAATAAAATTTGCTGGTGATGATGATGATGATGATGACTGAACACTAAACCAATATTTGCCATGAAAAATGTACTCCTGCTCCTTCTAATTGCCCTTGCTTTCCTGCTTCCATCCTGCAATTCTTCAACAGTGGACCAACCGCCTAATTTTGTTATTATCTTTTGTGATGACCTTGGGTACGGCGATATAGGTGCCTTTGGGCATCCCACTATCAATACACCCAACCTCGACATGCTTGCCAGCGAGGGACAAAGATGGACCTCCTTTTATGTGGCGGCGAGTGTGTGTACGCCGAGTCGCGCGGGACTGATGACAGGGCGGTTGCCCATCAGGTCAGGGATGTGTGACGACAGGCACAGGGTACTTTTCCCGAACTCCTACGGCGGCCTCCCACAGAGTGAGATCACCATTGCCAGCGCATTGAAAAA
>CAZXOJ010000118.1:0-12321 GCA_964642325.1 uncultured Bacteroides sp.
GGTTCCTTGCGCCCGGGATTATCCCCTACCTGGAAATATCCGATTTCTTCCCATGCCAGGTCAATATTAGGGATCAGGTTTCCTTCATGGATCTGCTGGTGGTAGAGGTCGTCAAGTATTTTACACGAGGGACTCCCCACAGCCTGGCAAATCTGGTAGGCCTGGGGTATTTTGTTAAGGAATAATCCAGGGTGGTCCCTGAAATTCAATGGTTCAAGCACCATGGTAAGCTTATGCGGTTCAAGGATCTCGCTTGCCTGTTTCAGTGCATCTATTACATTCCTTGTCTGGTAACCCATGTCTTTTTGCAGGTCAACACACCCTGGTACCACGGTCATCCACCTGGCATTAACACGTTTGGCTACATCAACAGATTCCTTGACCTGAGTAAGGAACTTTTGTAGTTTTTCAGGATCTCCAGTGGTCAGGGTCGACTCTTTCCAATCAATGCTGTGTGCCACAAAAACACCCATTTCCATCCCGAGATTGGCCATTTTACTGGCAATTTTTTCCTGCATTCCGATCTCTCGCCTTTTCATGCCGTTGTCTTCCATGGCTGTAAATCCGGCATCAGCCATAAACTGGACCTGGTCCAGCAGATCTTCCCCGGCATGATGCTTGAACATCCCAAAGTGAGGAGCATATTTGAGTTTGAAATTTTGTTTGGGTAGTAGCACCCTGGATGCCGAGCGGCTTGATGTTGATGCCCATGCGGCTGATCCTGTTAACAATGCAGCTGTTGAAACTGCACTATGCTGGATGAATGATCTTCTTTTCATTTACGATGATTTAGAAATTATTGGATAAGAATGGAAAGTTAATTAATTGAAATCTATTCTCCAGTCTGGTAATTGACTTATTTTCAAAAAGCGATGACTTCGTAAGAGAATTGATTATTTTCGCCTGATGTTCGAAATGATCGGGGAATATAACCTAACTGTCTTGCAATGGTTGATTGCGCTTCTTTGTGCCATGTTGGTGGGAATGGCCAAAACAGGACTTTCAGGTGTTGGACTTATGGTTGTACCTTTGCTGGCCTCAGTGTTCGGCGGACGTCCTTCAGTTGGGCTCCTTTTACCAATCCTGATATTTGCAGATGTATTTGCAGTAAGCTACTACAGCCGTCATGCTGAATGGAGGTTTATTGTAAAACTGCTTCCCTGGGCTGTGATCGGCGTTGTCGCTGGAGTTCTCGTTGGACAGATCATATCGGATCTGGTTTTTAATCGGCTTCTTGCGACATTAGTTCTTGTAGGCATTACGCTTATGATATGGCAGGATCTTCGCAAAAAAGCCAGCGTACCTGATTATTGGTGGGTATCAATGGGACTCGGAATGATGGCGGGATTTGCCACCATGATTGGAAATGCTGCCGGTCCGATAATGGCACTTTACCTGCTATCCATGAGACTTCCCAAGAATATCTATATTGGTACAGGTGCCTGGTATTTCTTTATTGTGAATGTGTTTAAGGTCCCTTTTCATGTCGGGATATGGAAGACTATCACGGTGCAGTCTCTCTTGTTTGATGTACTCATGATCCCAGCCATTGCTATAGGTGCCTTGCTGGGGATATGGCTGGTGAAATTCTTTCCTGAAAGGGCCTACAGAATATTTATTATAGCCACAACCCTGTTTTCTGCCTTGCTGCTTTTTTAGGGAGGGAAGGTCCTATTGGGCAATCAATTCATTGACTGCTGAAACCAATTCTTTTTGTTTGAAAGGCTTTTGAAAAACCCTTGACGCGCCGAAATGTGTTGCACATTCGAGATAACTTTCAGGGGAGATCCTGCCCCCGCCAGAGATAGCGATGATCTTAAGGTCAGGACGTTGTTTCTTCATTTCCAGGATGATCTCAAGCCCTTCTTTGTCCGGCATGATAATATCCGTTATGACCAGATCTGCTGAATCTTTTTCAAAAAGATCCATACCTTCTTTACCATTTGAAGCCAGGTCAACTTCATAACCCGCTTTCTCAAGCATTTTTTTCAGCATTAGGAGGATGTAGGGTTCATCGTCGATGATCAATATTTTTCTCATGACTATGCTGTTTGAGTTGCTTTTGTGTCTAGTACATTTCTGATAATCTTGCTGAATTCACTTAATATCAATGGTTTCATAATGATTTCAGCAACATCATATTCACTGATCGACCCTTCCTTTATTGAATCCTCGTAGCCAGTGATCAGGATAACTTTCAGGTCAGGCCTGATTTTTTTTGCTCTTTTAACGAGATCTGTCCCGAGCATTTTTGGCATGTTCTGATCAGTGACAAGCAGGTCATACTTTTCCTTATGGGTTTGAATTTCATGCAAAGCAGAGAATCCATCAGTACGAATGTCTACTGTATAACCCAGGCTTTCCAGCATTTTCTTACCCATGTATGTGATTTCCTTCTCATCATCAACAAAGAGAATATTCTCAAATCCTTTCCTGGTAGTCTCAGTAACCTGGCTGTCTTCAGTGCCATGAGCACTATGCTGGGGTAAATAGATCATAAAAATGGTTCCCTTATCCGGCTCACTTTGTACCTGGATAGCACCATTATAATTATTTACGATACCATGAACAACGGATAAGCCAAGTCCGGATCCTGAGCCTACCTCCTTATTGGTAAAGAAGGGTTCAAATATCCTGTTAATGGTCTGTTTGTCCATACCAATACCTGTATCAGAAATCGTGAGCCTGACGAAATTCCCCTTTTTAACATTGGCGTTGGCTTTGATCTTTTTTGGGTTTAGTTCCAAAGCATCGAGCCTGACCTCAAGGATGCCTCCTTTGTTCGCCATAGCATGTAATGAATTGGTACATAAATTCATAATGATCTGATGCATCTGGGTTGCATCAGCGAGGATAGTGCCACATTCAGTATCCAGGTCCTGTCTGATCTCAATGTTTGAAGGAAAAGATGCCCTGATCAGGTTCATTACCTCCTTCACAACCAGGTGAAGATGTATTGGTTTCTTATCGAAATCCACCTGCCGGCTGAATGTCAATATTTGTTGAACAAGGTCCTTTCCCCGAAGGGCCGCGTTATTGATCTGTTCAATATCATATTTCAGGGTGCTTTCATCGGATAGTTCTTCCAGGGCCATTTCAGTATATCCCAGAACAGGTGTCAGAATATTATTAAAATCATGTGCAATCCCTCCAGCGAGAGTCCCGATGGTTTCCATTTTCTGGAGCTGTAGCAGATGTGATTCAAGTTTGTCCTTCTCTTTCTGATGATGTTTCCGCACCTCAATTTCTTTTTTTAGGTCCTTGTTGGCAACTGTCAACTGTTTGGTCCTCTCTTCCACCCTTTTCTCAAGGGCATTGTTGGCAGCCTGTACTTTGTTCTGTTCTGTCTGTAGCAGTTTTCTCATATAAAAATCCCTGCGTGCAGAATGCTCCATAAAGTAACTGATAAACATTCCTATTACATTGGCAGAAACAAAGAAATAATTGTTATTGATCAGAATTTCAAAAGGTGTATCTGACACGGTAATGGCGGCAATCTCGTATGAGGCAACAATGGACCAGCCGGCGATGGAAGCATAGACAAACCTTGCCCTGATAAATGTATAACCAAAAATGAATATCAATATGAGCCCGGCATAATAGGAGTAATCATCTGCCAAGTTGGCTGCAAAAACACTCATAATGATGATTCCCAGACCGGTAATGTACATGATCCCAGCCAGGATTACCTGCATATACTTTTTAAAAGCGGAAAAAAGGGAAAACAGGATAACACCAACAAGAACTGGGGTGACAATTCCGAAACGTATGAGCCAGAAAAGATGTTTGAGTTCTGGGAATATCAGGGCATCAAGAACTGCGAAAATACCATAGAAGAAAATAGCCAGCACAAGAGAAAACCTCATTGGCCCGATGGAGCGCGTAAAATAATCGTCCAGGAACTCTTTTTCCATTCCCGCCTGTTTCCCGGTAAATTTCAATGTCAGGGGTTTGACCCGCCAATTCTTAAGGGTTTCCGAGTGAAACCCTAATAAATTAACCGTTGATTTTTCAAACAAGCGCATGACATTTATTTACTTTTATCCGGTTTTAGCCCGAACCATTGATGGCGCTTTTTATCCTCATAAACATGTTGATCCCTAATTCCTCATTCTCAATAATAACCCGGTCCTCATTCACTCCTGCTTCTACAGCCATCCTGATCAGATCGTACCTTGAACGGTGATTCAGATGCCAGTCCGATAAGACTTCCATAAGTCTTTTGGTTGGATTTACATGTGAGAAATTTCCAATAATAAATTCACCGCTCTCAGACAGGTTTTTATGATATTTATTGATCAAATAAATGAAATGTTTCTCTTTAAAATAGTCGAACAATCCTGCGCTCCAGATCAGATCATAATATTTATACGGTTTAAAACGTAAAACGTTAATTCTGAAATACTCAATATTACCATTGGATGATTCATTTTGAGCTTTCGCAAAATCGATGGCATTCTGATCAAAATCCAGCAGGTTGAACCGTATCTTGCTGTCTGGATTTTCAGAAATGTACTGATTCACATCGGTTGCGGGTCCGCATCCAAGGATTAATACGTTGATTTCCTTCGAATCACTCTCCTCAAGACGCTTGCAACTTCTCAGAAAGAAATCTTTCCTGTTCCTGACTGCCTGGGCAGCCGGCTGGTTCAGGAAAAAGTCATCCCAGGATTTATATTTGGGATCCGAGTTCGCTTTTTGCGTATAGATATTATGGATCAGGTGAAAGTCTCCTGGATATCCATATGGCTTAACAAATCCATGCCCTATAAGGGTGTTTTCGTTAAGGGAAGGTTTTATGACTTCCCTGAAAGGGTCAACCTGTTCCGGTTTCAGGTGGTTGACAATATCAGTGAAGGCCTGATATTCATGAGGTTCAGGTCCTCCTTTTTCTACAAGTTCAGATAGAAATTTTACAGCCTCTTTCTGCAGTTGGGTTTGGGTGCTTGTTGAAATCATGAAAATGAAAATTTTGGGTTAGTATTTTTTCAGCTTAAAAACCCGTTTTTTTCAGAAACTAGTCACTTAATAACCAGCCAAATAAAACGGACTGGTTAAATATATAATTATGCTGTATGCATTTATACGGGAAAATAATGACATAGTTCATACAGATGCGGTGATTTAGATCACCATTAGAGGATGATTCTGGAGATGGGTAGTCATAAAAAAGGCTGTTAACTTCAACCTGTTAACAGCCCTTGACTATATTATTTGTTCAAGTACTTATTCGTTCTTTGGCTCCTCTGTTTCTTTTTTCCCCTCTTTAGCTGCGGGCTTAGTTTCCTCCTTCTTTGCTTTGGCTGGTTCTGCCTTTTTTGCGACTGTTTTGGGCTTTACCTCCTTTGTTGCTTCAGCTTTTTTCTTGGCAGCAGCAGTTTTTGGTGCTGCTTTTTTTACCACTTTCGCTTTGGCCTCAACTTTAGGTTTTGCTGCTGGTTTCTCTACCGGTTTTTCTTCCTTGACCTCCTTGGTTTCTTCTTTAGCCTTCGGACTAGCTTTTTTTGCTGCTGGCTTTTTTTCTGCCGTTTCTGCTTTTATTTCAGCAACAGGAGTTTCAACTGTGGCCTCAACCTTTTCTTCCTTGATAGGTTCTTCCGACTTGGCTTCAACTTTCTCCTCAGCTTCGACTTTTATTTCAGTAGATTCTGTTTGTTCTTCTTTTGCAGCAGGTTTTTCTACAACTGCTTCTACTTTTTCTTCAGTAGAATCTTTGGGCTTGGATTCAGCTGTAACCTCAGTTTTCTCTTCAACCTTTGCCGTGACCTCAGGTGTTGGCTCAACTGCGGTAGCTTCCTGAACTATCTCTTCCTTAACTTCAACCTCTTTTATCTGTTCAGTAGTGGCTTTGGGTTTGGTTTCTTTTTTGGCTGTATCTTTCAACTGTGCCATTTCAGGTCCGGGTACTCCTCTGACCTTCCTTTTTCTAGGTCTTGAAATTCCGTAAGATCCTCTGAATAATTTTCCCCTCCTTGTCTTGATGTCTCCTTTTCCCATAGGTTGTTTAATTTGTATTTACTGATCCTGCTGATTTATATTGAGTTGACAAAAATAAAAAAACTTTGACAGGAATGAAACATATGGCTATATTTGTACGCCAAATTTCAAATTTTAATAAGATCACACACACACCCATGCCTTAATGGCTCCATAGTTCAAGGGATAGAACAAAAGTTTCCTAAACTTTAGATCCAGGTTCGAGTCCTGGTGGAGCTACTGATCATTTAGCCTGTGTGTCTGAAGTTCAACACATAGGCTAAATCATTTACGGGGATGAGATTTTTTTGCAATGCAATAAGTACTTACTCCAAAAGGGAAGCTGATAAATTTTAACAGTTTGTTCTCAAAGTTGAGAAGATTAAACAACAATTTGTTGAATTTGGGTATCCCATCCAAGTCACCTGTATCATTTTGCTTTTTGTATACCTTTGATCTAGCAGATAACCGAACCAATAGAATCGGGAAAAACAGGAAGAAATTCCAGTAACTCGATTTCTTTATTTCAAACCCACTTTCATGAAGTTTCTGCTTCAAGTCTCTTCTTGTGTACCTTCTGAAATGCATGTTTGCTTCATCATGTTCATTCCACAATGTCATGAACGCAGGGACGAATACATACAGTGAGCCTCCGGGATTTAATATTTCGTGCCAATTATTAAGTGCCAGTCGATCATTCTCTATATGTTCAAGGCAATCAGAAGCAATGGCTATGTCAAATTTCCTGTTGAGATCGATATGACTGGCATCCATGACAAATGAATTTTGAATACCCGCTTCCTTGGCGTTCTGGACAGCTTTAGAACTGATATCAATTCCAAAAAGGTTGTCGACATCAAATCCCATCTCCGCCAATTCATTTAGAAGGGTACCGGATGAACAGCCAATGTCAAGGATGTTTATATCTCTCGAGGAGGTCCTTAATAGCTGCAGGATGTATTTTCTTCTTGCTTTAAACCAAAAATGAGTCTTTTCAAGATCGTGGTATTTTCTTTCGTAAGCCTCCTTCATTTATTCAGCATCAGTCTCTTCAGGTACCAAAAGCGTAAAGATCTGAACTCCCTTATACTCTCCAATCTTTTTATCAATATACTTTCCCAGGAATGGTTTATTCAAGTACCCCGGCTCATTGACGATAAGATATCTCGTCCCGGTATTGATATATTCCCCAATCCTGTCATTTCCTTCTTTATCAAAGAGCCCATATTCAGAACATCCTTTCTGATCCATCATGTAGAGGGATACATTTGGGGTTCGATCCGGTACAGAAATTACATAATCTGTCCTTTTGATACCCAGTTCCCTGAGGTATGGAGTAATTGTTTCAAGGGCTTCGTATCTGTTCTTATACTCCACATGCATTCCACGCCAAAAGCTCTTTTGTTGATCATCTAACAAAATGGTATGTTTTACGAAAGTATCTCTCAAATCATACCTTACTCTTTGCATAACCATGGTATTATACATAACCAGTATTAGTCCCACAACGGCTAAACCTCGAAATGCCTTACTGTAATACAAATTGATCTGGTTTGATTTCATGTAATGCAGAAAAGCAATTGAAGTCAGTGGTATAAAAATCAAAAGATTTATAAGGTAATAGTCATGAACTGTGAATCCCTTGATGAATAAAAGTAAATAGAACAGGATCCCGATAAAAATGGTAATGGTAAAACTCATTAACACCCTATCTGTTTTCTGGAATTTGATAATTAGCCATGCGAATGCTGTAAGTATGATCACCAGGGCTGCATGACTGAAAAATGCCGGATACATGAAAGTATATAGTTGTGTGCCATAATACAGGACCTCATATATATTTTCCGTATCCCATACCGGGCGAAATCCTGTGGTATATAATCCGGTTATACCTTCCTGATTATAATTTCTTACCCATAAAACCCAAATGTAAAAAACCACGAATACTCCAATCATAGGTAATAAATGGCTTAGCTTCCCAATTCTTGGAATGCTCAGGATATTCCTAACGTAATTGATTTGTGATATAACATGGATGGCAATGATGGCTCCAAAAGATAGTAAGGCAGTAGGCTTTATTAAACCGGCCAGCAGATATATTAAAATACTGATATATAAGAATTTTAATCTTTTGGTTTGGACAAATTTCCAATAATGATAGAGGCCAATCAATGCCAATCCAAATGCTGGTGCATTCGGCGGAAAATTATTGGCATAATAAACCAGAACCGGAGATGTGAAGAGAAGTATTGGAATGTAAATCGACCAGAATGAATCAGCCAGAAACTGATAGCTGAGTTTAAACAAGTAGAAGAGGCCGAGATAAACTATCAGCAGATTAAATAACCGAAAGATAAATTCATGCTGCCCGAATATGCCCCATAATAAGGCAACGGAGTAATTGATTATGGGAAATTGCTGTGCTGCCTGATCTCTGTGGTTAATGGTTGTCCAATGGACGCTTGGCTTAAAAAACTGAAATCCTTCCTCCAGGTAATTCTTTGTCCATGTTAGATCGCATGCCTGCCTCCATGCATGTATTGAATAAGGGCCTTTCTGGATGGAAAAGGGATACCTGTAAACGAAAAACATTATGATCAGCAGTGCAAAGAAAAATAGTTTGGGTTTCAATGGGATCGGACTGGCCTTGTCAGACATAAATTATTTATTTGATAGCAAGGTAAAATATGGTTCAAATATAATGAATCGAAATTATTTTCCGCGTTGCTATTTGCCGGCATGTATAAAAATCCGAATTTCATAATTACCTTAGGGGAATTGTTATTACCATCTAACTGGATTTAATGATTAATCACCCCGAACTATCAGTTGTAATCCTGTGTTACAGATCTGAGGAACAAATAATCGGATTCTCTCAAGAGGTGAAAGAACTGGCTGAAAAACTTACAGATAGTTATGAAATCATCCTGGTGGGCAATTATATTGAAGGTTCAGTCGACAGGACAAAGGAAATTGTTGAACAAATTGCCAGGGAAGACAGTGTTTTCAAGACCATCACCAAACCCAAGAGAGGAATGATGGGATGGGATATGAAAGAAGGGCTCTCCTGTACAAAAGGAGACTTTATATGTGTAATTGATGGTGATGGACAATTTCCGATTGAAAGCATAACAAATTGCTTTGAAAAAATAAAAACAGGGGAATTCGGGTTGGTAAAAACCTATAGACAAAGGCGGAATGATGGAGCTTACAGAAAATTGGTTTCGGTTGTTTATAACATGGTATTCTCAATCCTGTTTCCTAAGGTGAGATCTAACGATGTAAACTCAAAACCAAAAATGTTTACACGTGATCTACTAGACCGCCTGGCCTTAACTTCCGATGATTGGTTTATTGATGCCGAAATAGTGATAGAAACCAACAGACTGGGCATTAATTTTTATGAATTTCCTATTGAATTCTATGAACTTCATGGACGAGTTTCATTTGTGAGATTTTCCGCCATTTTTGAATTTATTCGAAACCTTTTCTACTACAGGTTCAAGGGTAAATAGATCATGAAAAGAAAAATTGTTATTACGGGTATTTCTTCTGCGATTATGCAGAAATTGTGCTTGTTGATAGACCTGTCTGAATATGAAGTAACAGGCATCACACGTAATCCTGATTCAACCTCCTTGGATAATGTTAAAATAGTAAAAGGAGACCTTTGTAGCATCCAGGAAATTACACCCTATTTTAAAGGCTGTTACATGGTTATACACGGGGCAGCGGTAACCCATTCCCGCGATGTAAAGGAATATTGCAGGGTAAATCTGGAAGCTACAAAAAGCCTAGTAGAGATTGCAAAGGATCATGGTATCCGGAGATTCATTTATATAAGTACGAATACGGCCGGTACTAACAGCGGAGCATACGGACTCACTAAATTATTGGCTGAAGAGTACATTCAGGAAAATTTTCAAGGGTGGAAGATCCTAAGATTATCAGAAGTTTTTGGTGGGAGTATCAATGAGGGCATTGAGAAATTGATTGTTGATGTGATAAATAAACCATATGTGCTTTGTCCTATAGGTATGCCTTCAAAGTTCTATCCAATACATATAGATGATGCTGCTCAGCGTATGTACAGTCGTATTTTTTGTGACAATAACCAAAATGGAATTTCTGTTATTAATGGTCCGGATGGATTCTCATTCGTAGATGTAATTGAATTAACCAGAAACATTTCTGGAAGGAGAGTCAGGGTGATCTTTCTTTGCAGGAGCGTAATGTTCCTCATTAAGTTTATTGCCAGGATCCTCCCGGTAAATTTTGGCATGGTCCCTGACCAGGTCGACCGGCTTTACAGTAAAAAAGATTTTGAAAAGCCTGAAGGCACCTTTATGAAAATGGAAACATACATAGAGAACCTTGTCAGGGCAAATAAAGAATGAGTTATTCCAAACGGATCCTCATCAGGAACATATCCGCAGTCATATACAGGTATTCACCTTTTGTATCAAGCGTGCAGTTAGAGGTTGCCTGGCCTGTAAGGATGGTACCCAGATGGTCGGCCCCAGGTGTAAAGATCAAAATGCCTCCCGGTCCGGATGCAAAAATGATCCCGTCATCCCGGACTACCAATCCATCCGGAGAACCCTTCCTCGTTTTCTTTAAGTCGCTGGCATCAAAAAATACTTTACCATCTTTAAGGGATCCATCTCTGGTGAAGCCGTACTCATACCATGAAGCATCTCTGCCTGAACTGGCAATATATAATCGGCTTTCATCAGGTGAAAAACCTATCCCATTTGGGGCCTGGAGGGTATCTGTTAAGAGTGTAACCCCACCGTTATTGTTAAGTTTGTAGACACCTGCGAAATCAATTTCGCGCTTGGTATCTTCCCACCCTGATTCCATCCCATAGGCCGGATCTGTGAAGAATAATTCTCCTTTGCTATTGTATACAGCATCGTTGGGACTGTTAAATCTCTTGCCCTTCCATTTGTCGGCAAGGGTGAAAAACCTGGGTTCCGGATTATCAAGGGATGCATCCATCCTGGCCATCCGACGGTCTCCATGCTGGCATAAAACAAGGTTACCATTGGGGTCACGAAGCAGTCCATTTGATCCCGTTTCTCCACCTCTTCGCAAATCACCCGTATACCCTGATGGATTAAGGTATAACTTTAAGCCACCTTCTTCAGACCATTGATATACAGAATTATTTGGTATGTCTGAAAAAATTAATATTTCTTGCTCAGGTAGCCATAAAGGGCCCTCGCTCCAATCGAAGCTATCAGCTACGATCTCAGGCAGCACTCCCTCAGCAATAATATCATCAAGGCGCGGATCGAGCCGTTCTATCGAACCGGTTTTGAGATATTTCTCCTGCTCCTGTTGTTGACAGGCAACAATGGATAGGAAGATTAGCAGAAACAAATGATGAGTCTTCATGGGTACAATTTGTTTCAATAAAAATACCCAAAACCAGTTAAAGAAAAAACGGCAGCTCTGGTAGATTACATTGGTTTTACGGGAACGCAAATATCTACTTTATGAAGATCGTCATCAACTTTTTCACCGCACATTTCAAAACAGGGTCCATCTGCCGGTTGAAATCCGCTGGATGGGAACCACTCACCAAATAACCAACCCCAGGCTTTTTCATAATCCATGGGACCAAGTTCAAAACGAGCTACTACATATTTACCTCCATCGAGGTCCATTTTACCGATCTGTCCATCCACTTTTGTTTCGGGTGGCACACTCAATCCCACGCTTAGCCTGAGCTTATCTTCATCAGTTACACCAGGGTCATCATGGTAAACATTAAAAGTTTTAAGATCGGGCCGACTTGCAAGTTCCCTGGGACCGGCCCAGGCAAACAGTTCACCATACAGCTTTTCAAATAGTTCCTCGTTGCCTTTGTAAGGGCCGGTATGCCTGACATAGGCAATCGTAGTTTTTGGAAATTCCTTGATTTCCAATCCTTTGTTTAATTCCATATTTGTCCTCCATTTTAAGGGTTCATACTGCTGGCTAAAATAGTTTGCAGCGGACAATCCGGCTTGATGATTTTTGCGATCTGTTTGACCTGGGTTGCGATTCGTTTGATGATTATTGCTATGGAAACTGGCAAGTCCATCCGGATCATCCAGAAACTTCCTACGCCATTCACTGGCCGATAAATTGAAGTGGGACTTAAAATTCCTTGAGAAAACAGGAAGGCTGGAATAACCGCAGAGGTATGCGATCTCGGAAATGCTTTCTTTAGGGTTCATCAACAATAGGGAGGCAGCCTTTTCCATGCGTATCCTAATCAGGAACCCGAAGGGTGTTTCTCCTGTCATAGCCCAGAAGATACGGCTGAAATGGAACTTCGAAAAATTGGCAATATCT
>CAZXOJ010000119.1:0-12309 GCA_964642325.1 uncultured Bacteroides sp.
GAGGTTTCATTTCCGGCGGTTGGGATGTTCGAACTCGAAGTCCTCTTTCTGGATCATTTCCAATGTTTGTTCAATGGTAGGCCTGTCACCCCAGTAGGTCCCCAGATATAAAAAGCGTACGATACCATCTTTATCCACAATTACAGTGGTCGGCCTGTTGATATACTCTGCATGGACGGCAAAGGCCAGGGGGTCAATTCCATACCTGGCTCCCACAGCACCGGCACGGTCAAGCAGGTGGGGCCATATTATCCTGTTTGTATAGGCCTCTTTAAAAGATTCTTTGGCAAACCAGTAGCTTGGTTCAAGTTCCTTTCCTACCATTACCCGTCCCCTGTACCTATCATGAATTTCAAGGGTAAAAACCTTGATCCCTTCCTTTTCAAAGGTTTCGTGTATATCCATCAGATCGTGAAACTCACCATGACAGACAGGGCACCAATCGGCAAACACCCAGATCAGCACAACCCAGTTTTCCTCTTCGAAATCACTGAGCTTCCAAATTTCCCCTTCTGTATCCTCCAGCTCAAAATCGCTTGCTTTATCACCCAAACCAACTGACTCAAATGTAGCCTCGTCGAGAGATAAAAATGCATCCAGCTGTTCTGGGCTGGTCCCCATTTGCTTTTCAATCTGGTCTATGGCCAGTTCACACTGGTGCATCACATCCCGTGAGGGATCCTCTTTCAGGATTTTATTCAGCAGATCCAGTGAACCGGCTGACTCTATTTGTCCCAGGGAAATGATTGCCTGCGAACGCACCACGGTGATGGTATCTTCAAGGGCCAGCTGTTCAAGACCCTCAATACCTTCCTCAGCGCTTAATATTCCTAATGCCATGGCACATACCTGCCGTACATGCTCATCCTTGTGTTTCAACCCTGCAATAATCTCATCCACAGAGCTTTGTCCGGCCCCCACCAGGTCCCTTACACCCAATAACCGGATCCGCCAATCTTCATTGTCAAGGTCAGGTATCCCGGCTTTTCTTTCAGCGTGGTCCAGGGTAAGTGAACGATCTTCATTTAGTGGATTGAAATCATGTGCAGCGATCCGCTGGAGAACCTGGCTTACTTCGACCTTATCCATAGAACCCTTATTAACACATGATAATTGAGCCAGCATGATAAAAGCAATACTGGCCAGCGCAATCCCATGCAATTTGTAAAATAAATCTGTATTTCGAATTCTTTTGTTTTTCACAATTTTAGTTTTTAGTCCAACGTTTCAGATACCATCTTCAGGAACGAGTCCCATTTGGCATCCGGGATACTACCATCCACTCCCAGTCTGACAATTACCATATTCCATTCAGGGATAACCAGGCAGACGTTGTTATTATGTCCAAGTGCAGCATAGGTATCTGGAGGAGCAGAGGGCCATTTCCTAAGTCCATCCGAACCAATCCCATTAACCCACCAGTTGAACCCATAGGCTCCAGGTCCCCCGCTATTCGAAGAATCAAAAGCAGGCAGGGTATTGTCCACCTGCACCGTGGTGGCCATTTCAACCCAGTCGGACCTTATCAATTGCTTCCCGTCCCAATTACCTCGGTTAAGGAAAAGATGCCCGAAACGCGCCAGCTCCCTGGCAGAGATATGAATTCCCCTGCCCTTATTACCAGCCCCACCATTGACTACCAGTCCATCGATACTCCCCCAATCATGCCAATCCCATTTTAAAGAGTCCATCCCAATAGGGTCAGCAATCTTGCGCATAAATAGTGCCTCTATTGATTCTTCTGCTATACGTGTAAGTACATTACCGAATTGGTTCATGGCACAATCATGGTATTTATACATGGCGCCAGGTGTATAAAGCGGGGAATCTATCTGATAGGGAGTATTGGTCTGGGCACCACCGACAGCATCGTACCCGGAAGTCATGGTAGCAAAATGGCGCAGGCTTACATCAGGATACTGCTTCTGAAGACTGGATACATGGTCTTTTGCCTTTGTATTAAGCTGACATTTATGCTCATCAATTAACAGTCCCAATACCGTACTGGTAAATGATTTAGAACAGGACCACACATTATGCATATTGTCAATATCATTCCCTTTCCATATCAAATAACCATTGCGTATTACTACGGTCTGGTCTGTCTTGTGCTCGCCACAGTGGTCCGCCAAATAAGCAAGAGCCCTGTTGAGTTTTTCCGGGTTTATTCCCTGGCTTTCCGGCGTTCTCTCAACCCAGTCTCCCTCCGGAAATTCCATCTCCGAACAGGAGATAGAAAGGAAGGGGAAGAATACAATAAGTGCAATAAATTTCCTACTCATTTAAGGCTGGATTAATGGTCCATTCTACCTCAATACCTGCTTATCCTCAATTAATTTCATCCTTAACTTATCGTAGTTAATCTTATGTACCGGTATACCATCATCGATGGCCAAACATGCAGCTGTGGCAGCCGATTGCCCCATTACCATAAATACCGGCTCCATACGAATGGATCCAAAAGCAATGTGGGTGGCACTGAGACAAACCGGGACTAAAAGGTTATCACATTCTGCGGCTTTGGGGATAATGGAGCGGTAACTAACGGGATAAGGGCCTTTGACATGAGCTTCAACATTCCCCTCGTTCCTCGCATAACCCTCCTTGCTTATATAACGCTGTACATGATGGGAATCCATCCCATACGCTGCCATTCCCACGGCATCCTCCACAACCTCAATCCCCTCGCAATGTTTCTGTGTCATCACATGATCACTGACCATTCTCCTGGCTTCCCGAACATATAATTGTTGCTGCCATCCATCTTCTCTTTCGAATTCATCTTTACAGGTACCCCAGCGGGATACTTCTGTCCTGATCTCCTCTGGGATCCTTTGGTGATTTGCCAAAGTCCACCACAATCCCTGTTGATAGGAACGATGCCTGTTGGTGATCTCCTCTCTTTCCTCATAGGAAGCTTCGGGATAACGGTAATTCTGGCCAATAAAATCAGTTGAAAAACCAGTCCGGTTGTTCGAATCGGTCTTCCTGTTGGGCATTTTACTATTTATCCAGGGGATATAGTTAAAACCAGCTTCATAATTCCTGATTAACAATTCATAATTTAATTCATTATAGTCCCCGGGCCTGGCAAAAGGTATCCTGTTTTCGGGATGATCCGTAAGGCACATCCTGAAGCAATAAGCTTGTACCCTGTGATCACCAGCTCCAGCTTCTCCGGGTCCGTTCTCATCGATATATGGCAATGCCCCGCTATTCTTATCTCCTTTAATAATATATGGATCAATCCCTTCAACATAATTGTGATTCCTCCCGTTGGCGGATACAGTCCCCAGCAGCGTCATACTGGTATCATTTGCCTGTACTCCATTCAGGTTTTCTCCATACTGCTCATTCCCCTCCCTGCCTATGGTGTAACTTATACCAGCAGTAGCCATCAGGTCTCCTTCATAAGTGGCATCTATGAACATCTTGCCGTGAAAGACTTCACCGGATTCCATGCTGATGGATACAATTGAACCCCCGTCTTTCCTTACCCCCAGTTTCCTGTCCAGCCTCAGCTGGTATCTGACTTCAATCTTTTCCTGCTGCAGCATACCATCATAAACTTCCAAAGCAGCTGATGGCTCAAAGGTCCACATGGCATCTTCCTGTTCACCGGTCCTGGTTTGTCCACCATCACGATACTCTTTCCATTCCTGCCATTTCCAATGTGCAGGCTCATCATAATACTTTTTAATTTGCTGATAGAATTCCCTTGAAATACCACCTATCGCCTGCTTATTGCCTATGTCTGTTTGTCCGAGTCCCCCGGTAGTAAGTCCACCTACCCTATTGCCCGGCACCAATACTACAACTGTTTTTCCCATCCTGGATGACTGTATGGCTGCGGCCAATCCCGCAGAGGTTCCACCATAAACTACAAGGTCATACTGGTTCTCCTGCAAATCAACCTGGCCACATCCTGATAGAAGGACAAGTATGGATAGTGTTATTCCTTTAAGAACATTACTTAGACTATACTTCATTTTCATTTTACTTATTTATTTGAACTACAATTGAAACCTTAAATCCGGTCAGCGGCCTTTAAACTGCTTGTTTTTTGATTGTTTTCATTGAAATGTTGGATCAGCATGTATATGTAAGGCATTTGATCTTGTATCCTTGTTACTACATCATCGGACAGGTTTCTTCTGCTGAAGGGTACGACCTTGACATATTCCTGGATCTCACCTTCAGTTCTTCCATATTTATATTCATATGTGAACCTGCCTGCCTGATCCATCATTACATCATGGTTATCCTTATTTGGAATACTTATATAAAACTCACTTTCTTCAATGTTCCCATCAGGATTGAAAAATGTTTGCTGATCCAGGT
This sequence comes from uncultured Bacteroides sp., assembly GCA_964642325.1. Taxonomy (GTDB): domain Bacteria; phylum Bacteroidota; class Bacteroidia; order Bacteroidales; family SM23-62; genus SM23-62. The sequence continues at coordinate 4,342 of CAZXOJ010000119.1, forward strand.
ATTCATATAATTCTTTTGCCGTATTTTCGGCCGGATCAATTAATTCAATTTTCTGGACCATGAATTCCCTGTACAGGTATTTTCCTTCAGCTGTCTTAAAATCGTATAATTCTCTCAGAACCGCATCAATCTCCCCTGATAAATATGGATAATGTGTACATCCCAATATGATAACCTGAAGTTTATTTTTGGTGTTTGATCTGCGTATCTGTTCCATCAGGGATACAAGGTGAAAACGCACATAGTTCTCAGCATCATTGATTTGCATAATGGTGCATTCGTCAACAACTTCATTGTCACACAACATCTTACCACCCGAAAAATCAAAATTATAAGCATCCAACAGGCTTTTGTCTATAGCCATGTCACCATTCAGATCAGGACCTTTATAACTTTCGTACGGAGCATCAATATTCTTTTGATAATAATCAGCATCCCCGTCAACAGCCTCAGCTATGCCTATCCCCCCCTGGGAAAACACCTCAATTTCAGAAGTAAATTGTAGCTTTTCCTTAAGATCAATAATGGCATTTTCATAACCTTTTGATGCTACCGTGCCCACGGTTGCCATGACGCCGATGATGGCATCTTCGTCTCTGGCCAGGCAATCCAAAGCGCCTTCAACTCCCGCATCAATAACACCAATGACTTTAAGATCAAGGCCAGCTATGCTAATGAATTCTTCAATATGGTTTTTGCCGTAGGCTGTAGCAGTATTGCAGCCAATCACAATAGCCTTTACTGCTTGCTTGTCAGTATTTGCCTCATGATCATTATAATCAGCATAGTACTTATTACTCATAAGAAACTGGGCATCTTTAATAATATGCTCTTTGAGCAGACCTATGTTATCCTCCCCGGCGTAATTACCATACGGCATATTTGCCAGGTCACCAAAATATATGAATGATTCATTCATAAAATCCTTTGATCCATCGCTCCCATGGTTGTAAGTATCATTTTGGTGCTGATCATAATTAAGAATGGATTTTAAAACGGTCAATCCACCGGTGCCCGAATCAAAAACCCCTATGGGCAGGGTTTTATCTTTAGCAGGGTAATACTCAAAATCTACAAAATAGTAACTCTCCTTATCAGAAATGATGGTATTTATAATGTCTTTATCATCCCCTTTACAGCTGATAATCAAAACAGTCACAACAACTAACCCGACAATATTTATTTTCATTTTTATCTTACCTGGATATGATGGCAACTACAGAATTGCTGGTAAGTTCAACCTTTTGTTTCTTTTTTCCAACAATGACAGTATAAGGTGTATTAAAAACCTTTTCAGGGGAAACGAATGAATATTCAGATAATTCACGAATGATGGTTCCTTCAGGTCCGGTCTCCTGTTTGAAAACTTCTTCGCCATTCTTATCAAGTATCCGGACTTCTTTTCCGGCCAGGGGAGTTCCTTTTTTATCGCTAACTTGGATTTCGAGGGTCCAGTATACCTCATAACTATGATCCTGTCCCGTTGCATCTATCCCGAAACTGGCACCTTCAATCAAATTTGAGCGGAATTGAACATCCGTAGCGACACATTTATAATATCCATCCCAGCCCATTCTGAAGGGTTTGAAATTTTCATTGGCAGAGACTGATTTAACAATGGTGTTATTGTATATTTCCGTCTTGCTGGCCGCGCCATAGCGGGATGCAACCCAGACCGCTGGGACATTGCTTGTAATATGATTATCAAAGAAATGCCCCCCCACGGTCCCTCCTCCAATATAGAAAGCTGCTGTTTCATTCTTAGAATCCTGACTCTCATCATTCACAATTATCTGGTTCCCATAAATATAATTGTCGCCCGCACTGGCACTGTAAAAAACGGCCCATGCCATGGGGACATAGTCAGTATATGCCGGATAATCTTTACCGGTAATATAGAACCTGTTGTTGTATATTTTATTTCCGAAGCATCCTCCCCCGGATCCTGGCCTTGCCCCGTAATCAGCTATCCGGATGGAAGTCGTGCTGTAATCTTCATGCCCATACTCACAGCTTGGGGGTGCTGCAACAGTATGGATCTCATTATTGAAGATTTCCATTCCCCGGTGGACATATATCTCGATTCCTGAACCGATCTCAGGCATTATTTTGTTTTCAAAGATCAGGGAACTATCCCCCATGGCCATAATACTGTAATGGTTGGTGACCGTCTGCCTGTTGGCAAAAAAATTATGATGTACCTTTGAATAATTCCCTTTGAAAACCAGGCATCCCTGTCCCCCGAAAAATTCCGAATATGAGACCTCGGATGGCCCCTCTCCTATCAAATCAACGGCGTAAAATTCTGATCCGTGGCGGTTGATAATAAATGGACTTTCTACATCAAAATAACAATCCGTAATGGTGGCCTTAGCCACATCCACCGCAGATGTATTTATCCCTGAGGTAAGGATTTTTACATTATCGAGGATGATGCTCACATCGCTGGCTGTAGATTGGACGCCCCAGGATAACACACCCGTAGTTCCATTCTTGATTACTCCATTCTTTATGGTAACGGTACCCTTTCCTTCCACAACCGGAATACCTGGCAGAGGTTTCCCCAGGGAAACATCATCCGTATAATCAAAAAATGCACTGTGCGCCCTCTCATATAAATGGTCATTGTGCCCCATGGGATGTGTTTTTTCAACAATACCTATACCCACATCCATAGCAGGGCGTATATCAATATGGTCAATCAAACAATCAGTCTCGGCTTTCACCCTGATGCGATACCTGCCTGCCTTTATTCCATTTATATGCGCATATACGAATCCACCACCAAGTCTTGGCGAGCGCTTTTCTATGGGACAGCTAACCATGGTGCTGTCTGAATAAACAGTAGTACATTTTACCTGCTTACCATCTGCATCCTCAACATAGACACTCACTTGCATCTCCCTTTTGGTGACCCCGCACATGGCAAAGTAGGATCGATCAGATACTGGCAGGTTGATATAAGGAGAAATTATTTCTTCTCCTGCTGACAGATGGAGGATATTCTCTCCGACAAAAACATGTACTTTGGTATCTTCTATCCTGGCGGTAGGAGCTCCTGATATATTCCAACCGGCAAGTCCTTCTTCAAAACTATAATTGGGAACATGTTCATAGTCCCCCGCTGCATAAAAAACCGTATATCCATTCAGGTCCAATGTCACGCCCTTACCCAGGAAGAGGGCAGATCTCGGACTGCGTATATCATTTGTGAGTATATAGCTTGCACCTGGTTTATCCAAGATTCCAGGTTCACTGACGGGAATTTCACCTATGCCAGGTGCCCTTTGATCTGCCTGCTTGTATTGCGCAAAGACGGGATAGGCGGAAAAATAAAAGATGGAGATGATCCAGATAAGGTATAGTTTTGTCTTTTTCATTGTCGCAATTTCTTAATAAACCAGGGCAGCATTAAGAGGAATGGTAAAACCCAGATGGCGATATAGGAGAAATTTTCAAACCTTGCGTCGTAAGTATAGATATGATTCCCTTCCTTTTCGTAAATAGCAACCACCATATCGGTAGTATAAGGATCATCGTATTCGGGTTTATAGCCATCTGCCATGTGCTCATAACTGGGCCTGGTTATTTCAGGATCAGCCTCAATCTCTGCAATATCATGGGGGACATACAAACCAAAATCAGGATCCAGTATGTACCATTCATCTTCGGAAACCCTGGCCCTGACAACCACATGCCCGGCAATATCCCATAGATGAGCCTCTATGCCATGATCAAGCAATACCCCCTTCACTACGATTGAATGGGAAGAACATAATCCTACACCTCTTTCGAGCCCCTTTTTATAATTTTTGAATTCGTAGCGATCATCCTTTTTAAAGGAGTTCACGATAAAAAGGATATAATTTTCCCTTAATGGTACCCTCAAATTATACTTTTTCTTGCCTTCATTCTTGAAATAATGTGACATGCTTTTACAGACGATATCGTTGACACGTAAAGAAAACTCCTTATCTGATTCGCCATCTCTCCGTACCAGTTGTTTTTTCGCATCCTTGAGTTTAATTGTTACATCATTCAATCGACCGGTATTCTCTTCAGTATAAAGATCGTTGTGGCGCATTGACTTGAGCAAACCAAAAATATTAATGAGCAAAAGCAGGATACCAATTCCAAACAGGACAATTCTTAAAGTTTTCATGTAATTGGGTTTGTGTAAGATTATGCTAGATAAAGATACGCATTTTTCTTACGTATCCTTATTTTAATGCTGACCTCACTACCTGATGACTACCTGCCTGACACTCCGAACAGTTTCTCCATCATGGTCTAACTCAGCTACCATATCATAAGTACCCGGTTCCTCAGGGGTAGTGAACCGGATATCCACCCTTTTGCTTTCGAATGCTTCTGCCGATGCCTGCCAGGAAACAGGAAGAAACTTTTCTCCGCTCCTTTCAAAGTAGAGCTCCAAAGGCCCTTCCCATGGTTGTTCCAGGTCATTGATCAGGAAGAGCTTACGCTCATGTTCTGAACCGGCTCTGAATGCATAATCCCAAACATCCAGCATCAAACCCACCGGTGCAAAGGAAGACTTTACATACTTCTCGAACCCGGGTTCAAATACCAGCTCATCAATATCGATGAAGTTATCACAGGTCTCTCCCCTCGGCTCATCGGGCCGGGAATAACCCAATCCACAAAAATGCTGAACCCCGGCAGCGGTACGGTGGGCGCGCCAGTACTCGGTCATAATAGCCAGGTGCCTGGCATAGATCTCATACATTTCATCGGTTGAAAGCCCATCCCCGAATGCGTTGTTGAAAATGGGTTCGGTGAGCCGTGTAGGGGACCCGTCCCTGTTCATCCAAAGCCAGCAGTACTCATTGATAAGGACAGGGTTTTCATAATAAGCTCCGTCTAAGGAGGGATCTCTTTCGTTGGCATCATTGTGAGGGATCCTGATGGTATCGAAAAAATAGGAAAGAAGCTCCTCCTGTGGTGGATCGAATCGGTGTCCGAAATAATGTGTATAAAGGTAAGGGTGTGACTCGATCGGATCCGTGGCTACCCTTGGTGCAGCCCAGCCATTCTCCCATGGCCGGCCTGACAGATCAAGCTGCCTTACCATCTGCATGGCATCCCCGGTAATATCGGTGACAGATTCATTCTGTGCATCCCATATGACAACACAGGGATGATTCCAGCGCTCCCGCATCCATGCTGAGTACTCTCCTACCAGATGTTCGGCAGTAAGTTCCCTTGCCAGGCTGTCAATTACCTCCGGGTTGTTCCCGAACCAGATGGGAAATTCGTCGGCGATCAGGAACCCGAGGCTGTCAGCAATCTCGTACCAGCGTTCCGGTGGAAAACCAATACAGTATCGAATGCTGTTCCAATGCATGGATTTGAATTGTTCATGCAACCTGGTGGCCCAGTCAGACTTCCATGGCAGGTTCTTCCTGACAGGATCGTCGAAGAACCGATAAATACATATGTTTGTACCCCGAATGAAATAGGGTTCACCGTTGAGCAGTGCCAGTTTTCTTTCCTTATCAAACCGAAAAGAGCGCATCCCAAAACGTGTTGAATAGTTATCGGCACTGGTTTGAAGCTCCAGGACATATAGGAAAGGATCCTCGGGAGTCCACAACCTGCATCCGTCCATATTGATCTCAAAGTCGGAGACTGCGCTCTCAATAATCACATTCCCGTAGGATACCTGTCTCCCGCTGGCCAGCTCTGTTACCCTGTATGTTACTGGGAATTTCCCATCCACAGGAAGGGAAGTGAACTCAGCCTGGACACGGAGTTTTTCCTCCTCAACCATGGGGACACACTGTACGTTGTTCACGTAAGGGGTACCCGAATAGATCAGCATTACATCGTCATAAATACCGGGATAATAGAAATCTTTTTCGAAATCTGATCCATCCGCCACTGTCGATGGTAAATTGTTCTTACATCCCACAGCAATAACAATCTCATTGGGCTCACCAGGCGGATTAAGATATCCGGAGATTTCCGTCACAGTCGGAGTAAAACAATAGGGATTCTCCCCCACATACTTCCCATTGATGTAAATCCGGGTTAAGTATTTGGCCTTATTGATCTTCAGGTTACAGATGCTGAATTCACCTTCAATTGTTACAAACTCCCTTCTGTGCCAGTATATCTTGTCACTTAATTCTACCGGGGCAGTCAGGGGCTTTGCCAGGTCTACCAAACCGGGGACTGGAACCACAGCATTGTATACCTCAGGTAAGTCAGTCGGGGAGTCGCCAATGGCCAATTGCCATTCGCCGTTCAAGGAAATGCTGGTCCTTTGACCGGAGGGGCGGTTACATGACATCAAAGCAAGCAGAAGGACAGGGAGTAAAAATGTTTGTTTCATTCTATAAATATACAACGATATTGGGATTCACTTAAACCACAAAACTTCCTTATATTTAAATGTCTACATTTCACTGTGCCATTAATAATTGAATTTAGAATGAAAAAATTTGAGCTTCTTAACAAATCATTATTGATCCTCCTGGTCTTATTCTCTGTGTTTAACAATCTCAGATCCCAGGATGTCGTCACTGTCAAACCCGTTGAAATTGATGATGTACTCACCAATCCCGGAATGGGTTTCATGACATTTCAGCGATTCAACGGAGATGCATTAAATGAAGGTATCAGATGGACTGAAGGTTACCCCATTGAATACCAGAAGTCTGATGGGAACCTGGAACTAGAAAACCACCCCTTGACTTCAATAGCCTATTTCCGAATCTATTGGAGATTCCTGGAACCGGAAGAGGGCAAATACAAGTGGGACCATTTTGATGAAGCCCTGCGAACCGCCAGGGAAAGAAAACAACAATTGCTGATAAGGGTGGCGCCCTATGGTAATAATTTACCGGAAACGGATGTACCGGACTGGTTCAGGGAAATGGTCGGGAATGAATACAGGGATCAATCAATAGTGAAACACTGGCAGGTTGACCACGAGCATCCTAAATATATTCATCATTTTGGCAAATTTATCCGGGAGATGGGGAAACGATATGATGGCCATCCTGACCTGCATGCAGTTGACCTTTCCATCATAGGGGCCTGGGGAGAAGGAGAATATACCCACCTGTTAAGTGAAAATACAATGACGGCCCTTGTAGATGCTTATATCGAATCATTTTCCTCTACACCCTTGATCATGCAGTTGTCCGACTACCATTCTAACCAGTACGGCCTCTCCAAGGCAAACGTAGGCTGGCGTATAGATTGCCTGGGGGATCTTGGATTTTGGGCTGAAGAACAGGATGGTTTCAATCATATGTATGACAAATATCCGATGGATATAATCAATTATGGAATGCAGGATGCATGGAAGAAGGCCCCTGTTTCCATTGAAGTTTGTGGCACCATCAAGGGCTGGAAAGAAAAACAGGGCTATGACCTTGATCAGGTAAGATTCATCATAGACGAATCCCTGAAATGGCATATTTCTTCCTTCAATAATAAATCATCCGGCATACCCCCAGAATGGTGGCCTGAGATCAACCGGTGGTTAAAGAAGATGGGATACCGTTACGTGCTGCGAAAGTTTACTTATCCTGATATGGTGAAACCAAACGAAGGCCTGCATTTTACCTCATGGTGGGATAATAAAGGTGTGGCTCCCTCTTACAAGGATTATCCCCTGGCCATCAGGCTGAAGAATGAGAAAGACTCCAGGGTTTTGATCACCGGGGCAGATATCAGAGATTGGATGCCGGGTGATAACCTCTACAATGATGCGGTTTTCGTACCCTGGGACATGGCAACCGGGGAGTATGAAATACAGATTGGAATGCTGAACCCGCAGAGTCTAGAACCCGCCATTAAACTGGCTATAGAGGGAATTGACCAGGAAGGCTGGTACACCCTTGGTAAAATAAATATTCAAAAATGAACAGGACTACGATAATTCTATGGATTTTAAGCCTCCGGTTCGAGAATACATCTAAGGATTCAAAACTGCAT
>CAZXOJ010000120.1:0-12273 GCA_964642325.1 uncultured Bacteroides sp.
ATCAGAGCCTTACGAGTTTCAGGTGAGGAACCGGCATTTACCGTTGATTCTGCCAGGTGCACCCTCAATACATTTGGTATATCCATATTCCTGTTACCTATACCATACGCTGTTTTGCTAATGGAAAGATCCTGCAAGGGGCCGAATTTATCAGCATTACAGGCCAGGATAAGCGCTCCTGTAGGTGTTGTCGTTTCATAGGGAGCAGCTCCTGATTTTACCGGAACATCGGTAAGTATTTCTGCAGTAGCCGGAGCTGGAACGGGGAATGTTCCATGTTCACATTTTACGAACCCACCTCCCAGTTCAACCGCTGATGACATGATCATATCCGGTGCAATTTTTTCAATGCAGATGGCAGCACCTACAATGTCAACTATGGAATCGACGGCTCCCACCTCATGGAAGTGCACTTCCTGGACTGGTTTGTTGTGGATTTTTCCTTCTGCTTCGGCCAGTTTCTGGAACATCCTGATACTGCGGTCCTTGATGGCTTTACTAAGATCACTGTTTTGAATGATCCGGCTGATATCCTTGAGGTTCCTGTGATGGTGTTGACCATGGTGTTGACCATGATGATGATCATGATGGTGATCGTGAGGATTTCCATCAAGCACAACATCAACTTTCGTTCCGCTGATACCTTTCCTCTCATCCCTGGATATTTTCAACTCATAACCCGAGAGATCCAGTTTGTGGAGCTGGTCAACCAGGAATTCAGGATCAACACCAAGGTCTATCATCGCCCCAAGATGCATATCCCCGCTGATGCCTGAAAAACAATCGTAGTATAGTACCGTCATTCAATAAAGTTTTATCCTGATGCCCCAGAGATTTTATTTGGCCTGTAAAGTTAAAAGTTTTTCAATAAACTCCGGAATAAAGCAGCTGAGACCTTTTCGATAGGTTCAATACATACCTGGTGCCCATTCTTCGCCATCTTATTTAGAATCTATCAAAATTAAGTTGAAAAAGAAAGAGTTTCCATAACAATTGTAAGCGGGAAATCGTAAATTTCGGGCTGATAGAATTTAACAGCAGTCAAATGAAACGAAGGGATTTTTTCAGGAAAGGTATTGGGGCTGGTATTGCAGCGGGAGCGGCAATGTCTATATCTCCTGGTAACAAACTGTTTGCAGGCAGCGCATCTATGGTTGATTATGATCTCGTGGCTGCTAAAGGTGGAGAACCCGGGACCATGTTTGATCAGGCCATCCAATCCATGGGAGGAATTGAGAAATATGTAAAGAAAGGACAGACTGTAGTTGTTAAACCCAATATTGGCTGGGATACAACACCGGAGAGGGCTGCCAACACTAATCCTGAACTGATGGCGAGAATAGTGGAGCACTGCCTTGCCGCCGGGGCCAAAGATGTTTATGTATTTGACAATACCATCAATGAATGGACCCGAAGTTATAAGAACAGTGGTATAGAAAAGGCAGTGAAGGATGCCGGGGCAAAAGTTCTTTCTGGTAAGAGCAAAGGAAGTTATCATGAAATTGCAGTAGAGGGTGGAAAAAAGCTTAAAAATGTACTTGTACACCAACTCATCCTTGAATCGGATGTGTTTATCAATGTTCCTGTACTGAAAAGCCACGGAGGGACTGTATTGTCAATGTCTATGAAAAACCTTATGGGGGTGGTATGGGACCGCAGGTGGTGGCATGCCAATGATCTTCACCAGTGCATTGCCGATATAACCACTGTTGTGAAACCAGATCTCAACGTGGTTGACGCCTACAGGGTCCTGAAAAAAAATGGTCCCAGGGGTGTGTCTACTGCAGACGTAGTAACCATGAAATCTCAGATCATAGCTGAAAATATGGTGGTTGCTGACACGGCAGCAGCAAAGCTATTTGGAAAAGATCCAAGCCAGATAGGACATATCAGGAAGGCCGATGAAATGGGACTGGGCAGTATGGACCTGTCAAAGCTGACTATCAAAAGGATCATGATTTAAACATGCACCAACGACGCCTGAAGACCATCAGGGTCATACTGGCCCTTCTTTTTATTTTAGCTACCGGTTTTATTTTTATAGATTTCAGGGAATTGCTTCCCCCTGAATTGATTACGGGAATAACCTTTTTGCAATTTCTCCCTTCTGTTCTGAAATTCTTCACAACTTTTGGCCTTGTGGCCGCAGGGTTTATCCTGGTACTTGTGCTGACAGCCTTATTCGGTCGGGTTTATTGCAGTACCATTTGTCCCCTGGGGATCTTTCAGGATGCTGTAAGCTGGATCAGGAAAAAGACGAAAAAGAAACACAGATATCGTTTTGGCAAGCCACAGAACTGGTGGCGATATGGATTCCTGGTCTTGCCCCTGCTGATCCTGCTAATAGGGAAAAGCCTGGTCGGGATCAACCTGCTGGATCCTTACAGCATCTTTGGCCGGATTGCCTCTGATCTGTTCCAGCCGGTTTACATCTGGCTTAACAATCGCATAGCGGGTGTACTGGAGAGTATGAATGTCTTTTTTCTTTATCCGGAAGATATAATGCCTGCCAGGGGACTTACCTATATGGTTCCGGGGCTTATGCTGGGACTAGTGACCTTGTTTTCTTTTACCCGGGGGCGTTTGTTTTGCAATACCATTTGTCCCGTGGGAACCTTGCTTGGCCTGTTATCACGGGTCTCCGTTTTCAGGATACGCATGATCGAAGATCAATGCACCAAATGCGGAAAATGTGCTATTGCCTGTAAAGCTTCATGCATCCGTGTCAAAACGCTGGAAGTTGATTTTTCAAGATGCGTAGGCTGTTATAACTGTATTTCAGTTTGTCCGGAAGATGCCATAAAATACCTGTCTGCATCGGGTTCATTCGCAAGTTTTGGTCCGGTTGATACCATAAGGCCGGTTGATCCTTCAAGACCAGCTAACACTACTGGTCCTGATAACCCGGCTGGCCCTGATGACCCGGCAAGACGGGAGGCACTTGGCAGGATACTCGCCACCGGTGCTGTTCTATCAGGATTCAGTCTCCCTGCCAGTAGCCAGGAGACTGAGATAGAGAATCAGGAATCAGAGATAGAAAATAAGATTCCAACTGAGATTGAACCGGTAAAGAACTTCCCGGTTGCACCGCCAGGCTCGTTGGGGATAAGACATTTCACTTCCCGTTGCACTGCCTGTCATTTGTGTGTAAGTGTTTGTCCCACTTCAGTATTGCAGCCATCTCTTGTTGAATATGGCTGGTCCGGTATCATGCAGCCGCATATGGATTATTCTACCAACTACTGTAATTTTGAGTGTACTCTCTGTACAGATGTTTGCCCCACAGGCGCCATCCTGTCCCTTACTTCAGAAGCCAAAAAGACCACCCAGATGGGGCAAGTGCAGCTGATCCTTGAAAATTGTGTTGTTTACGCTGAAAACACGGCCTGTGGTGCGTGTTCTGAGAATTGTCCCACCCAAGCAGTAACAATGGTTCCTTACAGGGAAGGCCTGACCCTGCCTGAAATTGTACCCGAGATATGTATAGGATGCGGAGCCTGTGAATATGCCTGTCCCGTTCGTCCGTTCAAAGCTATATATGTGGACGGGAACCAGGTTCATCAGGTAGCCAAGGAGCCCCCAAAAGAAGAACTGGAACAACCAGACATGGATGAGGAATTTCCTTTCTGATCAGACCTTATCGGTATTCAGAAACATTCTTTTCCACCTGATCTTTGCAAGAAAACGTTTGTCTTCATCGAGGGATAGCCAGATAAATTTAGGTTTGCCAAGGATGTGATCCTCAGGAACGTACCCCCAGTAACGGCAATCTGAGGAGGAATGCCTGTTATCACCTATCATAAAGTAATAACCCTGCTTAAATGTATATTCCCGTACGGGCTCTCCATTAATACTTATCTGGTCACCCTGTACCTTCACAGTGTTTCCCTCGTATCCTTCGATTATTCTCCTGTAAAGAGGAAGATTCTGCAATGTCAGTGGGATTGTAGTGCCAGCAGATGGCATCCATAGGGGACCGAAATTATCGAGGGTCCATGTATACAGGGTATTGTGTGGGAATATCTGGAAATTATATTCATTCTCAGGAAATTCATATTTTGAGACATCAATAACGTTGGTAAACCTCCTTAGTTTCTCGGCATTTTCCTCGGACAGAGGTATATGATAGTTGTTGCCGGATTTTTGCTGGTCAGACCTGGCAACATTCAGCCTCTCAAAGGCTTTGGGGTTGATTGGCGTACCATTTGTCACTACCTGATAGCGATGCTGGGCCCCCTCATAGAGATGAATTGGTCTTCCGTTTATATGAATCTTACCCTTGACAATCAATAGTGTATCACCGGGTATGGCAACGCATCTCTTGATATAATTATCCCTTTTGTCAACCGGTCGGGTTACAATATCATAGTCACTCCAGACAGATTCACGTCCATCCGCCAGGTATTCTTCCCAGGTTTTCAGGGGACGGTCGTACCGTGCATCATTATCCTCAAGTTGTTTGGCATATTCCCGAATGATGGAATAATAACTTCGCTCCGGATAAGCCGTGACAACCGTATCACCTCCCGGAAAATTAAAAACCACTACATCATCGTTCTTTACCTTGCCGAACCCTGCCAGCCTTTTGTAAGGCCGCTGTATCCACTCCAAATATGATTTTGTTTTCAGGATGGGCATGGTATTCGCAGTGAAAGGGAAGGAGAGGGGAGTATTGGGTATACGGGGACCATACGCGACCTTGCTTACATACAGATGGTCCCCTATCAGCAAGGATTTTTCCATGGAAGGAGTAGGTATCTTATAATTCTGAAACAGGAAGATATTGATGATGGTCACTGCGATCACTGCGAAGATAAGCGCATCAAGCCATTCGATCAGGGCGCTGTTCTTTTTCTTACGACTTTTCCAGAATGACCAGTTGACTTTCCTGGTAATGTAGATATCATAGATAACAATGAGTCCGAACAACCACCAGTAATTCCCCAGCCAGATGACCCATAAAATGTAAATCACTGCTGCCAGTCCGAATTTAAAATATTGATGTTTGAGGATATCGAAAATTTCTTTCATAAGTAAATTTCTAATTGATTTTCTTAAACATTTTGTTCCACCTGAACCGTTCCCAACCTTTTTTTAACCTATCGATTGAAAGCCACACAAGTACCGCTTTACCTACCAAATGGTCTTCAGGTACAAATCCCCAGATCCTTGAATCAGCTGAGTTATGCCGGTTATCCCCAAGCATGAAGAAATAATCCATGCCAAAGGTATAAGAATTTCGTGGTTCATGATTAATGTAAATTATACTATCTCTGACTTCCAGATGGTTTTTTTCGTAAGCCTCAATAATTCTCCGGTATAACGGTAAGTTTTTAATACTTAGTCTAATTGTCTGTCCCTTTTCCGGGATCACCAGTGGCCCAAAATTGTCTTCCGTCCACGGATAATTAGAGCTATAAGGGAAAAAAGAAAAATAGGATAATTGCCTGGTAGTATTCTCAAGTCGGGTTACCCTCAGGATATTGGTCAGCTCCCTGATTTTCTCTGCCTGTTCAGTCGTCAGAGGGAAAACATAACTTTCACTCGAAGGATCAGATAACCGGTCTGCATCAGAAAGTTCAAGGTCTGCAATGAAAGTGCTGTCCAATTTCTCTCCGTTTGTCCTTACGTAATAATTAAACTGGACCAAAGGCTGTTGATCTATTTCCTGCCCATTAACGAAAATACTGGAATGCTTCAACTCTATGGTATCTCCCGGGAGTCCTACACATCTCTTAACAAAGTTTTCCCTTTTATCGACCGGCCTGGAAATAACCTCATACTGGGAATGGATGGTATTCCTTCCATAGTTGCGGATAAGACCATAATAGTTCTGGTCCGGTAATTCTTTTACAATGGTATCACCCTCAGGGAAATTGAAAACCACTACATCATTGTGACGCACCTTGCCCAATCCCAAAAGCCTATTATAGGGCCATTGCACTTTTTCACTGTATGATTTTTTATCTTTCGATAAGGGCATGGTATTATGTGTGAAAGGAAATCCAATAGGTGTGTTAGGCATTTTTGGTCCGTAGCTGAGCTTGCTTACAAAAAGATAATCCCCTACAAGCAATGTTTTTTCCATTGAAGGGGTGGGTATGTTATATGCCTCAACGAATAAGGTCCTGATGATGATGACAGCAAACAGAGCAGTTGTAATAGCAGTGATCCATTCCAGGGTCTCAGTCACGATGGTCGGTAGTTTAATGAATTTCCTGATTTTTAACAGGTACCTTGTAATAAAATGATCAAAAATCAATACTATCCCGAACAGAAACCAGAATGCCCCTATCCAAATGACGAACAAGCCATAGAGGATGGATGCAATCGCAAAGAGTATGTATCTGCTTCGTGGAACTTTCATATAATTTGATTCTTGATAGAACTAAAGGCCAAGAACATCCTTCATCGTGAAAAAACCCTTTCTGTTTTTAATAAATTCAGCTGCTACGAGTGCACCTGTGGCAAATCCACTCCTGTCTTTGGCTGAATGCTTGATTGAAAGGCTATCGAATACGGATTCATAGATTACTTCATGATCACCTGTAACCTTTCCGGTTCGAATGGCATTGATGAAGAGATCTTCATCATTCCCGCTATCCTGTAAAACCCATTGCTTTTTCCTGCTGACATTACCCAGTATCCCATCCGCCAGGGTCAGGGCAGTCCCACTTGGAGCATCCAACTTCTGACTATGGTGAATTTCCGTCATGCTCACATCATATGCCTCGTGGTTTTGCATAATCGCTGCGAGGCGTTCATTCAGGGAAAAGAGAATGTTTACCCCCAGGCTGTAGTTGGATGCATATACAAATCCGAGATATTCGGCCTTACAACGGGTTTTTAAATCCTCTATCCTATCTGTCCACCCAGTAGATCCAGAGACTACTGGCAGTCCTGCATCCATACATTTTGATATGTTTTCGAAGGCGGAGGATGGAGAACTAAACTCTATTGCCACATCATGTTTATCCAGATTGTCCGGGGCCAGGAGTTGTTCATCACCCAGGTCAATGATAGACCCGATTGTGTGCCCCCTCTTCCTGGCAGTGGCTTCAATGATTTTACCCATCTTGCCATATCCGATAATAGCAATTTTCATTTTATTTAATTTTCAGTAACCATACAAAAATAGGTTCTTTTTAATAAAAAAGGGGAAACAATTCAGCTTCCCCTTTTTAAAATATAAGTTGATCAGGCTTCTTATGCAGCCTTCACCTTTTTAACAATCTCTTCAAAGGCCTTCGGGTGATTCATGGCAAGGTCTGCAAGCACTTTCCTGTTCAGGTCAATACCTGCCTTATTCAATTTTCCCATGAATTCTGAATAGGACATATCATAATCGCGGACTGCCGCATTGATCCTCTGTATCCAGAGGGCCCTGAAATTACCTTTTTTCTTTCTGCGGTCACGATATGCATAAGAAAGGGCCTTTTCATGTGCATTTTTGGCTACTGTATAGACGTTTTTCCGCCTTCCAAAATAACCCTTGGTTTGTTTCAGTAACTTTTTCCTTCTCTTTCTTGAAGCTACTGAATTTGTTGATCTTGGCATTTCTTTTCAATTTTCGAATGGTAAGCGATATGCCTTAGCATATTCTTTGTTGCTCATTCATTCCGGTTAATAATTCTAATTCTTCCGCTTGATTGATCATTACTTCATGCCTAATAAAAGCTTGACGTTTTTCTGGTCTGATTTAGCTACCTCACCATAATACCCAAGATTTCTTTTTCTTTTCTTGGATTTTTTGGTCAGGATATGGCTCTTATAAGCATGTTTCCTTCTGATCTTCCCGGTACCGGTCAAAGAGAATCTTTTCTTTGCACCAGCATTCGTCTTCATTTTCGGCATCCTGTTACAATTTAATATGATATGAGAATAATGTTATTTCTTTGGTTTTATTATTTTTGGTGAGAGGAGCATTGTCATCCGCTTTCCTTCGAGTTTTGGTAACTGTTCCACTTTTCCAAGCTCTTCAAGATCCTGGGCAAACCGCAGAAGAAGTATTTCACCTTTCTCCGAATAAATGATTGACCTACCCTTGAAAAAGACGAATGCTTTTACTTTTGCACCATCTTCTAAAAACTTCTGCGCATGCTTCAGTTTAAAGTTATAATCATGATCGTCTGTATTTGGACCGAACCTAAGTTCTTTCACAACGATCTTGGTGGATTTTGATTTCAGTTCTTTCTGTTTCTTTTTCTGCTGGTATAAGAACTTTTTATAATCAATTACTTTGCAGACAGGCGGATCTGCATTTGGTGAAATTTCCACCAGATCGAGTTCATACCGGTCGGCAATTTCAAGTGCCTCTCTGATGGAATAAACTCCTGGGTTATCAATGTTTTCGCCTACTACTCGAACCCTGGCAGCAGTGATTCTTTCATTAATCTTGTGCTGGGGTTGTCTTTCCCGTGGTCTGAAATTTCTTGACCTATGATGTGGTCCCGCTATTTTTTTGTCCTCCTGATTAGTTAATAATTTTATTCTGCTTTCTTAAGCTGTGCTTCAGTTTCTTTGATCAGCATATCGGCAAATTCTTCTAATTTCATCGTCCCTTTATCACCTTCACCCTGCCTTCTGACAGCAATTGTATCAGATTTTTCTTCCTTTTCACCTACAACAAGCAGGTATGGGATCTTCTTTAACTCATTGTCCCTTATCTTTTTACCTACCTTTTCGTTCCGCTGGTCAATCAGACTGCGAATATCGCAATTATTTAGAAATTCTGAAACTTTTTCCGCGTAATCATTAAATTTTTCGCTTACAGGTATAATTACCGCTTGGTCTGGTGTCAGCCAAAGGGGGAACTTTCCACCTGTATGCTCTATCAACACTGCAACGAAACGTTCCATGGATCCGAATGGTGCCCGATGGATCATGACAGGCTGATGCTTCTTGTTATCAGCACCTACGTATTCAAGTTCAAACCTTTCAGGCAGGTTATAGTCAACCTGTATGGTTCCCAGCTGCCATTTCCTTCCAAGGGCATCCTTCACCATGAAATCCAGCTTTGGACCATAAAATGCCGCTTCTCCAACTTCTGTAATAGCATTCAGTCCTTTTTCCTTGGTGGCTTCAACAATAGCCTGTTCTGATTTCTCCCAGTTCTCGTCCGATCCGATATATTTTTCCTTATCACCCGGATCACGGAGTGAAATCTGTACTACATAATCATTGAAATCCAGTGCCTTGAATATATAAAGGATAATATCTATCACCTTGATGAACTCTTCCTTTAATTGATCCGGCCGGCAAAAAATATGGGCGTCATCCTGTGTGAATCCACGAACCCTTGTCAGGCCATGAAGTTCACCACTTTGTTCATAACGGTATACGGTTCCAAACTCCGCATAACGTATGGGCAATTCCTTATATGAATGAGGTTTACTTTTATAGATTTCGCAGTGGTGCGGGCAATTCATCGGCTTCAACAGGAACTCTTCCCCCTCTATCGGCGTAGAAATGGGCTGAAATGAGTCCTTTCCAAACTTCTCATAATGCCCAGATGTTACATACAGTTCCTTTTGTCCTATATGTGGAGTCAGCACAGGTTGATATCCATGTTGAACCTGGACACGCTTTAGGAAATTTTCCAACTTTTCCCTCAGAAAAGCACCCCTGGGAAGCCATAAGGGAAGCCCCATACCAACTTTCTTGGAAAAAGTAAATAGTTCCAGTTCTTTTCCTACTTTTCGATGGTCCCTCTCCTTAGCCTTTTCAAGTAGCTCAAGGTATGTTTCCAGCTGGTTTTGCTTGGGGAAAGTGATCCCGTAAACCCTGGTGAGCTGCTTGCGTTTTATATCTCCACGCCAGTAAGCGCCTGCCAGGCTCAGAAGTTTAATGGCCTTTATCTTGCTTGTGTCAGGCAGATGCGGTCCACGGCAAAGATCCGTAAAATTGCCCTGCGAATAGAAGGATATTGTACCATCTTCTAAATCTTCGATCAATTCTAGTTTGTACTCATCGCCTTTCTTGCCAAAATAATCCAATGCCTCTTTCTTACTAACATCACGGCGAGAGTATACTTCCTTTTGTGAGGCCAGTTCCTTCATCTTTTTTTCAATCTCGGGCAAATCTGCATCGGTCAGTATCTTGCCATCCGGCAGATCAATATCATAGTAAAATCCCTGATCTATGGCCGGGCCGATGCCGAATTTCGTACCAGGGAAAAGTGCCTCAATGGATTCCGCCATAAGGTGGGCAGAAGAATGCCAGAATGCATGTTTTCCATGCTCATCATCCCATTTATGAAGCAGGATATGGGCATCGTCCTCAATGGGTCTCATGATGTCCCATAACTCTCCATTTACTGTAATGGATAAAACATCCTTCGCCAGTCCGGGATGGATGCTCCTGGCAATTTCATATCCGCTTACTCCTTTTTGATATTCTCTGACTGATTTGTCAGGAAAGGTTATATTGATCATACTAGTTTGTCCGTTTATCATTGAAAAAAGTATGCAAAGATAGTTATAATGGGACAATTACAAACCCTGGACATGCGAAAAGTCATTGTCTGAAATTGTTTAAATCCTGTATCTTTGGCCACAATTATTAAATAAAGGTTTCATCCATTTTTTCAAATAGTAAACCAATGAATATCACAAAATTAAGTGCTTTGTTTCTGGCGATTTTTGTAAGCAGCCTGGTGTGGTCAATGGAGCCAAATAAGGAAATCACCCGCGATGATATTTTTAAAAAGCGGGTATTCACTGAAAGGAGTGTTCGCGGACTACGCTCAATGAACGATGGAATCCATTATACAGTTTTATCAAGTAGCGGTATACATAAGTACAGCTATCGCACGGGAGATCTTGTTGAAACATTATTCAGTTTGGATATGCTTGATCAATCAGGAGCTGGTAACCTTTCTTCTTATGAATTCACACGGGACGATAGTAAGATCCTTTTAACCACAGGAAGTGAAAGGATCTACAGGCATAGCTTCAGGGCCAATTACTATGTATATGATCTCGAGACTAAGTCTAGTATTTTTCTTTCGGAAAAAGGCAAGCAACAACTCGGTACATTCTCCCCTGACGGTCGTAAAGTGGCCTTCGTGAGAGAGAATAACCTTTATGTCTTCGATCTCGAGACAAAATCGGAACAACAGCTCACATTTGACGGGGAACATAATAAGATCATCAATGGTGCCCCGGACTGGGTATATGAAGAGGAATTTGCCTTTTCAGAGGGATTTGAATGGTCACCTGATAGTAAAATGATCGCCTACTATCGTACGGATGAATCCAGGGTCAAGCAATACAGTATGACTACTTATGGTAGCTTATATACTGATTTATACACGTTTAAGTACCCTAAAGCCGGGGAGCAGAATTCCCTCGTTTCTATTCATGTTCACAACCTTTCAAATGGCAGCGATGTAGTGATGGACACCGGAGAAGAGACCGACCAGTATATCCCCAGGATCAAATGGACCGAGGTGGACGGGAAGCTTTCCATAATGAGGCTCAACCGTTTGCAGAATAAGTTTGACTTGTTGATGGCAGATGCTGCTACTGGAGAAAGTTCTGTGCTCCTCTCAGAGGAGAATGAGTACTTCATTAAAGAACCCTCAAGCGATCTGGTTATCTATCTTTCTGACGGACAGCATTTTATTTATCGTTCTGAGAAGAGCGGATTCCTTCATTACTACCTGTACGATATGGATGGAAAGGAGATCGGCCCCATTACCCGGGGTGATTGGGATGTTAATGATTTTCTCGGAATAGATGAAAAGCGAGGATACATGTATTATACTTCTTACGAGGAATCTTCAGTACGGTCTACCGTTTACCGGATCAGGCCTGATGGTACACGTAAGGAGAAGATTTCAGAGAAAGCTGGCTGGAATACGGCTGAATTCAGTACAACATTCGATTACTATATCCATACACATTCAAGTGTCACAACACCTAATTATATAACCTTGCATAATGCAAAGGGAAAACTGATAATCGTGTTGGAGGATAATGCCAGGTTGAAGGAAAATGCCAAAGCTTATGGATTGCCCGAAAAGGAATTATTGACGATCACTACCCCGGAGGGTGTGGAATTGAATGCTTACATGTATAAACCAAAGAATTTCACGGAAGACGGGGAATATCCCCTTATGATGCATGTATATGGTGGACCGGAATCACAATCAGTCCGGGACGACTGGGGCACCAGTTCCTGGTATTATTTGTTAATGGAGAAAGGGTATGTGGTTGTTTGTGTTGATAACCGGGGTACGGATGGTAAAGGAGAAGCTTTCCGTAAATCTAC
>CAZXOJ010000121.1:0-12160 GCA_964642325.1 uncultured Bacteroides sp.
GAACAGATAAAGAAATCCAATCTCAGGGGCCGTGGTGGGGCTGGTTTTCCAACGGGACTGAAATGGGAATTCTGCACCAAGGCCAAGGAAACAGAAAGGTATATATTCTGCAATGCAGATGAAGGAGAGCCAGGAACGTTTAAAGACAGGGTCATCCTGACAGAACTGCCCCAGATGGTTTTTGAAGGAATGGCCATTGCAGCCTATGCGGTGGGAGCAAAATCAGGTGTTCTTTACATCCGTTATGAATATAAATACCTGCAAAAGCACCTTGAAAATGCCCTGGCGGAACTCCGGAAACAGCACTTGCTGGGAAAAGACATTGCCGGCAAGAAAGGATTTGATTTTGACATCCGTATCCAGTATGGTGCAGGCGCCTATGTTTGCGGTGAGGAGAGTGCTTTGATAGAGTCGGCAGAAGGCAAGAGGGGGGAGCCGAGAGACAGGCCACCCTTCCCGGTAGATAAAGGATACAATGAAAAGCCCACAATCGTCAACAATGTAGAAACATTGGCGAAGGTTACTAAAATTATGAAAAAGGGATCTGAATGGTTCCTTGGCCTGGGCACCAAGGAATCTGCCGGTACAAAGTTGATGAGTATATCAGGGGATTGCAGATATCCAGGTGTTTATGAGATCGAATGGGGACATTCCATCTATGATATCCTGGAAATGGTAGGTGCGGAAGAGGTACAGGCAGTACAGGTTGGCGGACCGTCAGGCACGCTGATCGGTCCCAACCAGATGCCGAGGCACCTTGGATACGAGGACCTGGGTACCGGAGGTGCACTGATCATATTTCATGAGTCCAGGGACTTACTGAAGGAGGTTATTATGAAGTATACGGAATTCTTCATTGAAGAATCCTGTGGTTCATGCTCTACCTGTCGCAACATACCTGTCTTGCTCAAAGATAAACTCCAAAAGATCCTGGATGGGCACGGAGTGGTTCAGGATATTGATGACCTCCTTGACTGGAGCAAACCACTTAAGATAAGCAGGTGTGGACTGGGCCATACAGCGGCCAATCCAATCGTAACCAGTATACAGAATTTCAGGCACCTGTACGAGAAACGGGTGCTAAGGGACCGAGAATTTGAAACCGGGTTCAACCTGGCGGATTCTGTCAAGGAATCCTGTGAAGCCGCCGGAAGACCTTCCAATATTTAACCAATAACAATACCAGCATATGTCAGCTACAATAAATTTCACCATCGACGGTCAGGAGTGCCAGTCAGAAGAAGGCAAATTCCTCGTCGATGCCGCAAAGGACAATGGGGTCTATATCCCGACACTTTGTAATTTCGAGGGACTGAAACCAAAAGGTTCCTGCAGGATCTGTACCGTTAAGATCAACGGCCGTTTTACCACTGCCTGTACCTCCCCGGTTCATAATGGGATGAGCATAGAAAACAATACCGAGGAGTTGAATGAAATGCGCAAGCAGATCATCGAATTGCTTTTTGTATCCGGAAACCATTTTTGCCCGGCCTGTGAGAAAAGCGGTGATTGTGAACTGCAGGCCCTTGCCTATCGCTATGAAATGATGGCACCCAGGTACCCATTTGCATTTCCCCAGAAAGAGATCGATGCCTCCCATCCCAAGATCATCAAGGAGCAGAACCGGTGTATTCTCTGTAAAAGGTGCATCCGGGGGATCAAGGACGAAGAAGGCAAATCTTATTTTGCCTACCAGTACCGGGGCAAGGATTCACTGGTCGTTGTTGACCGTAAACTTGCCGCCGAGATGACCCTGGAAAAAGCCCAGGAAGCCATGGATATTTGCCCCGTGGGTTCCATCCTCGTAAGGGAAAGGGGTTGGGAAAAACCCATTGGCCAAAGGAAATACGACAACGCCCCCATTGGCAGCGATATTGAAAATAAATAAATAGGAGACCAAATAATGAGCAAACCAGTATTAGCTACAACATCATTGGCAGGATGCTTTGGATGCCACATGTCAATCCTGGATATTGATGAAAGGATACTCGACCTGATCCAACTCGTCGAATTCAATAAAAGCCCTATTGATGATATCAAAACATTTACCAAGCAATGTGATATTGGCCTGATCGAGGGCGGTTGCTGTAACAGTGAAAATGTCCACGTACTGAAAGACTTCAGAAAGCACTGCAACATCCTCATCTCCGTGGGCGAATGTGCCATTATGGGTGGACTTCCAGCCATGCGGAACGGGATACCCATCAAGGAATGCCTCAGGGAGGCTTACCTTACAGGTCCATCTGTCACAGCCAATTACGAGCATATTATTCCGAATGACCCGGAACTGCCCATGCTGCTTGACAAGGTTTATCCCTGCCAGGAGATCGTAAAGATCGATTATTACCTTCCCGGTTGTCCCCCCAGGGCCGACCTTATCTGGGAAACCCTGGTGGCCCTGCTCAAGGGAACGGAATTGAGCCTGCCTTATGAAGTAATAAAATTTGATTAAATAAAATTTAGAATGGGACGTAAAGTAACGATAGAACCGGTTACCCGGGTTGAAGGACACGGCAAGGTAACCATCCACCTGGATGACCAGGGACATGTCACACAATCCAGGTTACATATAGTAGAATTCAGGGGATTTGAACGTTTTGTTCAGGGACGGCCCTACTGGGAGATGCCTGTACTGGTACAGCGCCTCTGCGGGATCTGTCCCGTTTCACACCACCTGGCAGCTGCCAAGGCACTGGATGTAATTGTAGGTGCCGGCACGGGTGATGGACTGACTCCGACGGCGGAAAAGATGCGTCGTCTGATGCATTATGGACAGATGTTCCAGTCACATTCCCTTCACTTCTTCCACCTGGCTGCTCCGGATATGGTATTTGGGATCGACGGTGATCCGGCTATCCGGAATGTCATCGGACTGGCCCTTACCAACAAGGAGCTGGCGGTACAGGGAGTGATGATGCGGAAATTCGGACAGGAGATCATCAGGGCTACTGCGGGGAAGAAAATCCATGGTACAGGTGCCATTCCGGGGGGGATCAACAAACATCTCTCAGAAGCTGAAAGGGATGAATTCCTGAAAGGTGCTGATCCATTGAATGTGGATAAGATGATAGCATGGTCCCAGGCAGCGGTTGACTGGTTCAAGGACTACCATAAGGCCAACAAGGACTTCATCGACAATTATGCAGTCTTCCCATCCAGCCACCTCAGCCTGGTTCGTAAGGACGGTGCCATGGACCTCTATCATGGGGTACTACGTGCAGTTGACACTAACGGAAAAAAGATACTGCATGACGTTGATTACCAGAATTACCTCGAGTATATCGATGAAGAGGTGCGCTCCTGGAGCTATATGAAATTTCCCTACCTGAAGGAATATGGCAAGCAGGATGGCTGGTATACTGTGGGACCACTGGCCAGGCTGAATACGGTAGATTTTATTCCTACCCCGCTGGCACAAAAGGAATTTGAAATATATAAGGCTTATACCAATGGGCAGCCAAACAACATGTCCATGCATATGCATTGGGCCCGCCTGATCGAAATACTGCATTCGGCAGAGATGATGAAGGAATTGCTGAACGACCCGGATATTGTTTCCGGTGAGCTGGTCACCAAGGGACAAAAAGTTAATGAAGGTGTGGGATTAATAGAAGCTCCCCGGGGAACCCTCTTCCATCATTATGAGATCAATGGCAAGGACCAGATCAGCATGGCTAACCTGATCGTTTCGACAACCAATAACAACCAGCCCATGAACAACGCTGTAGAACAGGTTGCAAAACACTGGATGACAGGCCAGACAGAGATCACCGAACCCATGATGAATGCTGTTGAAGTAAGCATCAGGGCCTATGATCCCTGCCTGAGTTGTGCCACACATGCATTCGGACAGATGCCGCTTGAGATTTCGCTGTACAATGCCAATAATGAATTGATTGACTATAAGAGGAAATAGTCTTGACCTCGAAAAAACGGATACTTATTTATGCATTCGGGAACCCGGGCCGACAGGATGACGGCCTGGGCAACCGCCTGGTAGAGGAACTGGAACCATGGCTCAAAGAAAAATGCTTTGACCAGGTAGCAACGGAAAGCAATTACCAGCTCAATATAGAGGATGCAGACAACATCAAGGACAGGGATGTGGTAGTATTTGTGGACGCATCCATTGAAGATATAAATGATTTCCACCTGGGAATTGTGGAACCCTCAGAAGGCAGGTCAGAATTTACCATGCATGCTGCCTCCCCTGCATTTATCCTGGCCCTGTGCATCAAGCTCTACCGGAAACACCCTGAAACCTACCTGCTCCAGATCAGGGGTTATGAATGGGAATTCCTGGAAAAGCTTTCACCAAGGGCAGAACAAAACCTCTCCCTGGCCCTGGATTTCATCAAGGAAAGGATCAAACAGGAAGACTATGGGGGAAAACTTTCCAAAGATTAAGACCTGCTTGTCTTTTTTCTCCAAGTATTTGAATTTTAATTGAATTTTGCCGTAATTTGCACTCCTTTAAGACAAGCTTCAACCAAGAGATGGTTCAAGGTTTTTAGCTTTAGGTATTACAGAAAGCATAGCGAATGGCGATCGTTAAAACAAAGAACAGCATACTTCCTGTACTGGATACTCGGCATCTTACAAATTCCACCTATGTCATCAGGATAAAGCGAGACGGGATGGAATTTGAAGCGGGACAATACATCTCCCTTGGCCTGGCCGGGAGTGCCGAGAAGAGGGAGTATTCTATATACAGTGGTACAGAGGATGATTTTTTAGAGATCCTTGTCAAGGAGATTGATGAGGGCATAGTCTCAAGGCAGCTGAAACAGGTGCAACCAGGAGCACATACTGAAATGGACGGTCCTTTCGGTTTTTTCACCCTGGATGAAGAAAGCAAATCCGGAAAGGAAATCGTATTCATTGCCAGTGGCACAGGCATTGCCCCTTTTCACAGTTTTGTCAGGAGTTACGAGGGACTGAACTACAAGCTTATCCATGGTGTTAAGTACGGAGATGAGGCCTACGATCTTGAAGATTATGACCCCAGCAAGTATATCCTTTGTACTTCACGCGACAACCGGGGAGATTACCAGGGCCGAGTGACAGACTTCCTAAAGTCACAGCCCGTCAAAACCGGGGCAGATTATTACCTGTGCGGCAACAGCCAGATGATCCATGAGGTGTATGACATCCTGAAGGATCAGGAGATTGTTACGGACAGGATACATGCAGAGGTGTATTTTTAATCTTTAAACTATGAGATATCACCTGGTCACCCTGGGATGCCAGATGAATAAATCTGACAGTGAGCGGACCCGCACGGTCATCGAACGAATGGGATTCACCTGGACCGAAAGGGAGGATGATGCTAATTTGCTGGGGGTCCTGGCATGTTCTGTCAGGCAGAAATCCATAGACAAGGTATATTCCAGGATCAGCAAGTGGAACAGGTGGAAGAAGGACAAAAACCTGCTCACCTTCGTGTCCGGGTGCATGCTACCCGCTGACAAAGAGAAATTCCTGAAACTGTTTGACCTGGTATTCACCATGGATGAACTACCGGAACTTGATGCCATGGTCCGGCAATATGGCATAGTAACTCCTGCATCCCTCTCCTCCCCTGCCGAAATATCTGAGTCCCCTGTCACAGTTACAGATGAGGAAGGCGGACTGGATCTTCTCCAGGTACTTAGAGATAATAAGATACAGGTTCCGGACCAGGTATCTATACTCAATCCGAAAAAGGATCCAGCCGAAATCAGGGAGTTTTGGAAAGTCAGACCTCAATACTCATCTGGTTTTGAAGCATTCATCCCGATTCAGAACGGATGTGATAAATTCTGTACCTTCTGTGCTGTCCCCTACACCCGTGGCCGTGAAGTCTCCAGGTCCTCCGATGAAATTCTGAAGGAACTTCGCGAACTGGTCGATAAGGGATATAAATCCATCACCCTGCTCGGGCAGAATGTAAACTCTTATGGTCTGGATAAGCGAGGAGATGAAATATCCTTCCACAAACTGCTTGAGAAGATTGGAGAATTCGGGGAAGGATCAGGAAAGGAATTCTGGGTGTATTTTACATCACCGCATCCGCGGGATATGTCTGCCGACGTCATTGATGTCATGGCACGTTATGACTGCCTGGCAAATCAAGTGCACCTTCCTGTGCAATCCGGCGATGACAGGGTTTTGATCAGGATGAACCGGAACCACAATATGGACAGGTACAGGGATATCATTCAGACCATCCGGGAGAAACTGCCAGCGGCTACCATATTCACAGATATCATTGTAGGGTTCACCGGAGAGACGGAAGAGCAATTCGAGAACACCCGGAAAATCATGGAGGAATTCCGGTTTAATATGGCCTACATCGCCATGTACTCACCACGGCCAGGGGCCACCAGCAGCAGGTGGGAAGATGATATACCGATAGATATTAAGAAAGAGCGTCTGCAGGTCCTGACCGAAGAGCTGATCAAATTCAACCGCCTTTATAACAGGAACCTGATCGGACAGAAACAACGTGTCCTTGTAACGGGCCATGACCGAAAAGAGGGGTACCTGAGGGCGCTGACCGAAGGAAAACTAATCGTACGCTTCCCGGCTGAGGATCCATCCTTTATCGGCCAGTTCACTGATCTTCAGATAAATTCAGCTGCTGACTTTTCGCTGGAAGGTGAAAAGCTGGCCATCATCGAAGAATTAAATGAATCATGAGCAGGAAGATTGCATTTAAAACACTTGGATGCCGGCTGAACCAGTTTGAAACAGATTCTTTGGCATCAGAATTCCATAATGCGGGATACAGGCTGGTTGATTTCGAAGACAAGGCCGATGTTTATGTGGTCAATACCTGTACGGTTACCAACCAGAGTGATAAGAAATCTCGGAACCTGATCAACCATGCCAGCCGCAGGCCGGGGGATGCCCTGGTTGTGGTAACAGGCTGCATGGTGAACAGTCAGAAGGAGGCTCTTGAAAACAGGGATACCAGTACTTATTTTGTTGAGAATAACAGAAAAACCTCCATCTTCCCTATGGTGCAGGCCCATTATGAAGGAGAGATACTGCACCCGAATACCCTGGATCCTGATGTATTTGATTTCAAACCGGCTGACCGGACTTTCCATACACGCAGCCTGATCAAGATCCAGGATGGTTGTGATAATTTCTGCACCTTCTGCATTGTGCCAATGGTAAGGGGACGAGCCATAAGCCGGCCCTTTGAGAAGATCCAGGAAAACATCCTGCAGGTACTGGATTTTGGGTTCAGGGAAATTGTCCTCACAGGGGTCAACATCGGGCGTTATGATCACGAAGGCACCAATTTCGAATCCCTCGTTGAAAAGATACTGGATATCCCGGGGGATTTCCGGGTAAGGATCTCATCCATTGAACCCGATGGCTACGGTGATCCGTTCATAGAACTCTTCCAGCATCCAAAGCTGATGCCCCACCTGCATCTTTGCCTCCAGAGCGGGTCGGATGCCGTCCTGCTGAGGATGAGAAGGATGTACACGCTTTCGGATTTCAGGTCCATCGTTGACAAATTCAGGAACAGTCATCCGGATTTCAACCTGACCACGGATATCATTGTCGGCTTCCCGGGCGAGACGGCAGCCGATTTTCAGTCCACATGTGAGGTAGTAAGGGATATTGGATTCAGCCATATACATACGTTCAAGTATTCCAGGCGCAAAGGCACCCGTGCCGACCGCATGCCTGACCAGGTACCGGAAAAGGTTAAAGCAGAAAGAAGCGAGGTCATCCGCCAGATCGGTGAAGAAAATAAGCGGCAGTACCGCACATCTCTGATTGGAACTACTGAACAGGTGCTGGTTGAGAAAACCAGCCAGGGTATGGCTCGCGGATATGGGGAACATTATGTTCCCATCAGGTTCCAGTCGGGGCAGGCAGAAAAAAACAGAATCTACCCCGTGATCATCAAGGGGATCAAAGATGGACCTGACCCGGACCTGATCGGGGAACTATGCTAACCTAATCACTGTCCTTTTTTATACAATACCCTGACAGGATCTGCTGGCTGTGGTTTTAATTCCACACCCTCTGTCTTCAACATTTCCATCGCTATTTCAATGGCTTTCTCAAGCTGGGGATCATGACCTTCAATAACCAGTTTTGGTTCCTGTTCCACGAGTACATCAGGGCTTACACCAATGTTCTCGACATCCCACTGTCCATCGGTATTGAAGAACCCCCACCTGGGCGCTCCCATATATCCCCCGTCAACCAGGGCTGGAGCACCTCCCCATCCAACCAAACCGCCCCAGGTTTTGGTACCAACCAGTGGACCAATCTTCTTCTTCTGGAAACTGTAGGGAAGATAATCCCCGCCGGATCCGGCGGTTTCGTTTACGATCATTACCTTGGGACCGAATATCCCTGCACCGGGACTGGTGAAGGGCTGTTTATCCCCTACGGAATTATTGAAATAACCTACCAATTCCCGGTCCAGCAAATCAATAATATAATCCGCTACCAATCCCCCGCCGTTGAACCTCTCATCAATGATGGCTCCGGATTTATATTTCTGTGCAAAATAATAGCGGTTGAAATTTGCATACCCGCCGCCACCAGTATTGGGAAGCCAGACATAGGCCAGTTTTCCTCCGGATAATGAATCAACTTTTTTTCGGTTTGATTCCATCCATTCCCTTTGCCTCAACGACGATTCACTGCTCACAGGCACGACGGTCACCTCCCTTGATCCTTCCATGGAGGGATCGTTATTGACCCGGAGCACTGCTTGCTTGCCCGCAGTCTGGTCAAAAAGGCTGTAGATATTCACATCAGTAGTGAGTTTCTGTCCATTCACAGCAAGCAGGTATTCCCCTTCCTTGATGTCTATTCCTGGTCCGCTGAGCGGGGATTTTAAGCCGGGGTTCCAGTTTTCGCCGCGGTAGATCTTGGAAATTTTGTACAGGCTATCGCCAACTGTATAGTCTGCTCCCAATAACCCGACAGGCACCCTCTTCACAGCAGGGTAAACACCACCACCAGTAAAGGAATGACCAATGGCTGTTTCTCCGCCGATGATATCAAGGATGTAGGTCAGGTCAGCCCGGTGGTTTACATGCTCCAGCCATGGTGCATAGGTCTCTTCAATTTTATGCAGGTCAAGGCCATGGGTATTCTCGACATAGAAAAAATCCCGTTGATAACGAATAGATTCCTTGAAAATTTGTTTCCACTCAAGTTTGGGATCAATATTTATATTCATGTTCCCCAGTGCCAATCCACCCTCTCCTTTCAGTCCCGGTTTAGCATCCTCAATATGCCAGCTGCCCCCTGCCCGGTATAGTATCTTTTTTCCATCACTGGACAAAGTAAAGCTCTGTATTCCCTTTCTGACAAGCTTAAGTTCCTTTTCCTTCAGGTTATACTCATGCAGGAGGTATCCACCGCCAAAGCCGGCCTGATTATCCACCTCAGTAATATATATTTTACCCTTGTCCCCGGATACTATGTTATTGTATGCTTTGACCGGAATATCCAGGGCTACGATGCGCTGGTCCAGGTCATTTAAATCAATTTTAACCAGGAGGGAATCTTCCCCGTTCTCGCCTTCCTTCTTATCCTTTTTTTCTTTTTTTGCTTTATCATCCATACCGTCGTCCTCTTCATCTTTTTCTATTTTTTCATCGTCGCTTTTGGGTGCCAGGGGAGAAGGATCTTCGGCAGAAAGAACAGCCATGTATACTCCGTACTCAAGAGGCCTCCTCACAGATGTCATATCCAGCCATGCCACATTTAATCCGTAATTGGTGCTGGCAAGGAAATAAAGGTATTTCCCTTCCTTGTCCCAGGCTGGCGAAATGCAATCAGACATGCCGTCAGAGACCTGAAAGGACTTTTGCTGATCGACAGAATATACAAAAACCGCATTGTATTCACTCTTCAGACGGGCCACATAGGCTATCCATTTAGAATCTCCAGACCAGGCCGGATAGATGGTCCGTTCCGGGTGATCAAAACCTTCATTGGCCACCTTTGTTAAGGTTCCTGAATCGACATTCAGTAGCCAGAGGTTCCTGTCGGTATCCACAAAACTGATATATTTCGAATCAGGAGACCATACAGGGCTTTCATACATATGAACATTCCTGAGCGGGATCTTTTTCAAATCCTTCCCGTACTGGTCACTGTAATGCAACTGGTATTCCCCGCTTTCATCCGAAAACCAGGAAATGAATTTGCCATCAGGAGACCAGGATGGGCTCCGGTCTGCCACTCCATTGCTGTTAGTAAGGTTGCGGATATCACCATGCTTGGCAGGAACGGTAAAAATATCACCCCGGGCTGAAAACAGGGCTCTTTTACCGGTAGGACTTAAAAATGAGGCCTCTATATTCTTGCTCACATCGACCCATTGTGATCTAGCCCAGGGCAGGTCTCCGGATATGCTGATTTCGACCTTCTCCATCTTATTCAATCCGGGATCAATCGTATAGAGGTATCCCCCGTTCTCAAGGATCAGCTTTCCTGCGCCGGACTGTATATTCTTGGTGTCAAAATCCATAAAAAACGTCCTTTGCTCCAGCTGGCTGCTGGAAACATTATAGGACCAGATATTGGATACCGTATCCCGGTCAGAAATGAAATACACCTCATCTCCTATCCAGACAGGTTTCTGGTCAATGCTACCCTTCCACGGAACTTTTTCGATCTCATGGGTAGCCATTTCCATGATCCAGATCGGGTTATTCTGTCCACCACGGTAATGCCTGAATTCCGATTCCCAGGGAATGTTCATCTGGTAGGCAAAACGGCTGGCATCCGCATTGAACTGTCCGTTGGCAACCCTTGGGAAGATCAGCCTTTCAGGGAAACCACCGGCCGGGTTAACCGTCCAGAAATGTTCCGGTGTAGCAAGCGGAACTTTTGTTCTGCCCGAAGCAAACATTACCTTGCCATCCGGGGTCCAGCCCTTGGCCTGGTCTGTTCCCGGATGCCAGGTGAGCCGCAGGGGATTTCCTCCCTCTGTTGTAGTGACATATACATCCCGGTTGCCATCGTATTCTGCCGTGAAGCAGATCTGGCTGCCATCGGGTGAGAAAAAGGGTCCTGTCTCCATTCCCTGGAAAGTTGTCAACCTCATGGGATTTGTTCCATCCGTATTACATATCCAGATATCTCCGGCGTATTCGAAAACAATATGCTGTTCACTTATGTCAGGATTTCTAAGCAACCTGGTCTGGGCCATCAGGTCAATTGTTGAAAAAATACAAAAGAGTGTAAACAGGAAAACAGGAAATGACTTTTTCATGATAATATCAGTTTAATTATAGAAATGAAGATAATCCAAATGATATATTTAAAAAATGATATCATTCAGTTAATTCACTCCGTATTTGATGAAAATTTGTAATTTCAGGAATGATTTGGATCCCGTGATGAAATTCTTGTTCTTCATATGCCTGTTTACCTGCAGCCAGTTCAGCGTTTTTAGCCAGCCTGATGAGCCCGTACTCCAACTGAAGCTCCTGCTGCTGGATGACCGATTTGAAGAGGTCCTCATGCTATCCGATACCCTCGAGCTTGCTGATTCCCTGATGGACCAGGTATATTTTTACAGGGGCCATGCATACCAGTCCCTCCTCAATTATGACAGCGCCTATCATTACTATCACATGGCTTACCAACTCGACAGCAGCCAATTATCTTACAGGATCTCCATGGGAACAATGCTGTACAGGCTGGGCAGGATCAAGGAAAGTATAAAGACCTACGAAGCCCTGGTTGATGAATTTCAGCCCCAGGACCAGCATCTTGCTGAACTGGCCAATCTTTATTCCATCAGGAAGGAATATGCCAAAAGCCTGGCCATATATAAGGGCCTGCTTGAAAGAGACAGCCTGAACTATTATTACGCCAAGCAGGCCGGGAAGAATTTCCTGGATATGAGCCAGTCTGATTCTGCCATTTATTACTATGAATATGCCTTCTCCCTGAATCCGAAAGATGTCTTCCTGGCTCACCGGCTGGGCAACCTGTATTTGCTCCAAAAGAAACTGATTCCTGCTATCAATGTAGTAAGCATAGGATTGGTATATGACTCCACCAACCTGGACCTGCTGAAACTCAGGGGCTATTTATACTTACATTTTGGACTGACTGAAATGGCCATCGTGGATCTTCAAAAGGCATGGCTGCAGGATTCATTATCCGTATTCAC
>CAZXOJ010000122.1:0-12151 GCA_964642325.1 uncultured Bacteroides sp.
CCCCTTCATATACCTGGTACTCATAGGCCAGTTTCCCTTCCTGCAGGGCTCCTGCATGTACCTCATCATTCAGGTAAACAAGCTCCCCGGTGGTGCTGTTATGAAATCTAATATTCACCCCGTGAAGGTTCTTAAACATATGCCTGACATGGTAAAGGGTATGATTGTCGGGGTATCCGATAAAAAACTCGGGTGAGCCTTTGGAGTTAACGGCAGTGCCAACCAATTCAGGATACTTTCCGGCTATAAAGAAAGACATGATCCCTCCCATACTATGCCCGATTAAAGCCCTGTTTGCCCTGTCTGTCAGGGTACGATACTCTGAATCTATATGCCTGACAATCTCCGGGAAATAATCTTTAAACTGGGTTTCGTAGTTGATGTTGGAATGAAATCCGATATTGTATGGCCTCTTGTCAGCATCCACTGACCGGCCATTCCAGGCAACAATGATGACCCGGTGTTCTTTCACTACCGCAGCCATTTCATCCGACAACCTGGGGACATGGGTGCCTGTATTACCATGAAAATAGTAAATTACCGGATAAGATATTTCTGATGTGGAATAATCATCCGGCAGGAATATCCTGTAGGGTTTTTCCCGCTTAAACACTTCACTGAAATGGGATTTATCTTCCTGGGAAAACAAACCAGGCGGCCATATTAATAGCAATAATAAAACCCAAATGGATGATCCTACACGTTTCATAAAAATGGTACGCTTTTGTTTTCCATACTATTCATTAGTAATCCCCTTGATAATATTCTCCAGGGTTAATTGGTAAACTCCTGCCTGCCTATAGAATCCCAGGTCTGTAGGGTGAACACCGTCAACAGTACCTTCCCCGTCAAATCCTAGTTGCCCCTCGGCGATCTGGTAATACAAGTGTTTTGTTCCCTGATTCAGCAGATTCTCATAGGCATTCCTCAATGCTTTCCAGCTACCGGCATTTTCAACAGCATTGCTCTCTACCAGGAAGGCATTATTATAGGTAATGCCCTCAGCCAGTACAATCGGCGTTTCGGGACGGGCCGCTCGCAATATGTTTACAAAAGGTTCGACCCGCTCTGCTACATCATCAGGCATCAGATTGGGCAGGCAGTCAATAAAATAGACAAGCGGATCCAACTCCGCTAACAATTCCGCCACCTCTGGTTCCATAAGCCCGTTGCCTGAAAATCCAAGGTTTATAATTTCCCTGTTTAACCGCCTGCCCAGAATGGCTGTAGCACACATACCCGGTCTTGAGGCGCAACCTCCCTGGGTGATAGAAGTGCCATAAAACACAATTGGTTTTCCCAGGTCAGATGGTACAGGTTCAACTTTAAATGCCAGAGGCACTCCTATTTTGACAAATTCGATTCCATTATACAAAGGCAGGTATAATAAATATTCGCGGGGGGATTCACTTATCCCTTCCACTAACATGAAAGTGCTTTCAATGCTATCTGGTTTACCCATTCCCAACCAGCGCCAGGATCCGTCATCCATTTTAACATATAGATCCAGTCCACTGACTCCCGTAGCAGCCATATGAGGAAAAGCCAGGTTCTCCTTCGTTAGTTTCCAGTGCCCCTTTATAGAAGTAGCATTGGTTTTAAACTGCACATAAAATCCGGCAGTATGATGGCTGAGGTCCCACACATCATCACGAACCATGGTCTCGGCCCTGGCCGGCAAGCGATTGTACAGGAGGGGATCTTCCACCCAGCCCTTTCCCCTTATTCCGAGTTGTTTAATATCCGTCCAAATATACCCATCAGGTTCGGCCCCCTTTGTTTCCGGATGCCCATGCATGGAGGCTGATATCAGGAGGAGTCCCAGGAAAAGGAATAATTTCAAATCAATCAAGAACCTGATTCTCATAAGCTTTATTATTCGTATTAATGGCTGCTCCTGTTTTTTGATCGGGAATCATCAATGGTTTCTCCACTGTTCAATTTATTATTCATGGCATCAGACCTGTATGTTTTGCTCGCATCGTAATATTTTTCACCGGTATCAATATCCGATATTAAAACTCCTGGCAAATTCATTTCCAGCTTGTTACGGACCAGGCCATCCGGTGTAATAAAATAACATGGCCAGCTTTCCGGGGCTGATGAATTCGTCAGGGACATGTAGAAATAATTGGTCGCCGCCCTTGCCTGGGCAGTTATGTGCATGATGATGGGGTGGATGCTTCCCTTTCCCTGCCGTGCATTGTGAAATGACTGAAAGATCACATCCGTTTCAGATTTCCTGTATTCACGGTACAGTTCCGGAAACCGTATATCATAGCATATCAGCAATCCGCAGTTCACACCATTCACCTCGAAGTTCACAAAATGATCTCCGGGTGAAAAACACTCCAGATCCCCTCCTGTGCAGAACCGTTTATCATACCGGTCCACGATCTCTCCCTCCGGATTGATCAGGTAGAGACAGTTATGTGGTTTATTTCCCTCACTTAAAGGATGGATGGATCCCAGGACCACCCAGGTTTTATATGTTCTTGCCAGGTCTAAGACTGAATCAGTTGCCTTTTGTAGCAGTTTCCAATCAAAACCATCAAGTGAT
Organism: uncultured Bacteroides sp.; assembly: GCA_964642325.1. Lineage (GTDB taxonomy): Bacteria > Bacteroidota > Bacteroidia > Bacteroidales > SM23-62 > SM23-62. Next base: position 2,561 of record CAZXOJ010000122.1, read on the forward strand.
TCCATATCAACACCCGGATAACCCGACAATGCACATTCAGGGAAATGAACAATATCAACCTTGCGCAGTTTAGCATCTGTCATTTGATTTTCTATCCAACGTAGATTCTCCATGATGTCAGATGAAATCGGGAACTGGCAGGATGCGATTCGAATTTTCCCGCTTTCTGCCTCTGTTTGTGCGTAAATGATTGCCAGGCTGCATAATACCAGGCTAAAGCTTACAATAAATTTTTTCATGATATTTTGTTAATTAATGTTTTTGCCATACTTCTTCAATCTCTTCCAAGGACAGCCCTTTGGTCTCAGGGATCTTTTTAAGTATAAAGGGTACCGGGATACAACAAATAGCAAATATAAAAAATGTTCCAGCCGGGGTCAGCGTTTCCAGCATCCATGGCACTACCTGACCGATGATAGCAGTGCCCACCCAGACGGCAAGGGTAGCAACTGACATGGCTCGTCCCCTGACCCTGGTAGGATAAATCTCTGAAAGTAATACCCAGATGACAGGACCATAGCCTATGGCGAAGGATGCAATAAAGGTTAATATAAAGATCAATAAAATAATTCCCTGGGTTTTTCCAAGCAGGAATAAAATACCCACCATGATGAGTGAGAAGAACATGCCTGTAATGCCACCCTTCATGAGTTTTTTCCGCCCGTATTGATCTATCTTCATAATGGCAAAAATGGTGGCAGCCATGTTCACAAAACCAATTATTACCTGGCCTCCCAGAGCATCGCTCAGCTTTATCCCTGCTTCTTCCATAATTCGCGGTCCATAATATATAATGGCATTGATACCCGTGAACTGAGAAAGTAAGGACAATCCTACTCCTGCCATTACTGCGACGAGTATACCTTTTTGCAATAATACCGACCAGGAACCCTCAGACTCCCTGGCAATGGCCATCTTGATAGATTCCAGTTCTTTTTCGGCAATCTCTTTGTTATTGATCCTTTCCAGCACCTTACCCGCTTCGGTATTCCTGTTTTTTGTGGCCAGCCAGCGGGGACTGGATGGAACGAGGAACATGACAACAAAAAACAGGAGGGCTGGAATCGCTTCACTTCCAAACATGGCACGCCATACTTCTTCAACAAATACCTTATGCCAGATTCCTTCAGGGTTCAGAGAAGTCAGTGACTCACTCAGGTTCAACATATAAGCATTGGCAAAATAGGCACATAAAATACCCAGGGTTATGGCAAACTGGTACAGGGCTACCATCCGCCCCCGAACCCTTGCCGGTGAAACTTCTGAGATATATAAAGGAGATAGCATTGAGGCAACGCCAACACCTATCCCCCCTACCAATCTGAAGATGATCAATTCAGTATGTGAACCGGATAAAGCACATCCAATGGCTGAAATAGAGAAAAGGAGTCCGGATGCAATCAGTGAATACTTTCTCCCGAATCGGTCGGATATCTCACCTGCAAAAGCTACACCCGTGATACAGCCAACAAGTGCGGAACTGACAAACCAGCCTTCCATAACGGTATTCAGTTCAAACTTTCCCTTGACAAAACTTATAGTGCCGGAAATCACAGCCGTATCGTAGCCAAATAAAAATCCTCCCAACGCAGCTGTGATTGCTATGAAAAAGAGAAATGAATTGTTCGTGTCTTGCCTGGTATTCTTCATAGATATTAATAGGTACAATTTAATGCCTCATCCGCAAAGGCTTTTAATAATTCTATTTCCGCCTCGAAAAAATGGTCGGAAGACGCCAGGATGAATCCCCCACCTTCACCTGCCTCCTCAAAACAACGGCGTACCTCATCCCTGGTCTCCTGCGCCGAACAACCTTTGAAAAAATGAAACTGGTCCAGTCCCCCGATCATACATACCTTGTCCCCAATGCGTCTTTTTGCCTCCTTAAGATTCACATCTCCTCCCATGGCAGGTGGTGTAAATGTTTCCATTGCATCCGGTTTCATGGCAGCAATATCTTCCAGTATCGGCATCATGCCTCCACAGGTATGGTAGACAACCCTTTGCCCCGCCTGATGTGCAGCCTCAATCAATTCAGCGTCATAAGGGGCCACAAATTCATTAAAAATGTCGGGGGATATAACAGTGGTTGACGCATCACCTCCACCCAGCTCCAGCAGGTCGTATTTTGCACCCTTTAAGGAATTTATATATACTTTCTTGCGTTCTTTCAGGATGTTTAAAAAAGCATGAACCCATTCAGGGTCTTCCATACTGGCCATGATCAGGTTTTCAGTGCCATAGAGGCAGGCTGCATCCTGCCAGCATCCGGGTTGCCCGAAACCCTCGAAAGCGCTGATATGCCCCCTGACCAATCCCCTGTCACCAAATTCATCTGCCGCCCTGTTTATCTCCGGCACATCACAGAGCGGATAGGTCATGTATTTTGAGATGACATCAATGTCTGATTTTTCCTTCACCAGGTGTTCAGCCAGCCAGGTGGTATGTTCATTTGACTGTAGCACCATTGAAAGCTTTTGCCCTGGTGTTATGATATTAAACCTCTGGGTAGTATAGTTCGGATCGTTAAGGGGTTCAAGTGCAATCTGCCAATTGTCTGAACATACCCTGCGTGCTTCCAGGAAACCCAGGCTGGTGTGAAGTGGGTCAAAATACTCACCCTTATCCGGGGAAAATTGATACGCCATTACCCAATTTATCGGGTCTATCCCCAAAAAGTCAAAAAATTCCAGGTCAGAGATCCCATCCATATAATTATCCAGAAATGATGGCATAATATGATGCATGGTAACAGGCATCCTGTCTGCTTTCCCCCTCTCCAGTGTTTTTATGAAACATTCTTTTGAATTCAAGGCAATATTTGTAATTTAATGGCTATCAATTAATCAGCATCCCAGGAGAAAGGTAAGCCTTGCTAAGGAATATTAAAGCTTGTCTTCTCTGCATATTATTGTGTCAATTAATTAATTATAATTACTTTTGTTTATTGTCACAAAGTTATCATTTAACGGACATTATCTTACGTTAACTTATATTTTGCAATATTTTATGAAATGAAAAGTACAAAAACATTCACAACATTTCAACTAACAGCACTGGTTCTTTTAAGAATACTCATTGGTTGGCATATTCTTTATGAAGGAATCTCAAAATTGCTGACACCCAACTGGACCTCGGCTCTATTTCTAAAGGACTCTCAATGGATATTATCCGGATTGTCTGACTGGATCGTTTCCAATGGTGGAGTTTTAAGTGCAGTTGATTTCCTGAACACCTGGGGATTAATAGCCATAGGGGCAGGATTGGTACTGGGACTTTTTACCAGGCTGGCTGCCTATGCAGGGATGGGCCTGTTAATCATGTATTACCTGAATAACATCCCGCTGATTGGTATGGAATATAGCATGCCTGCCGAGGGAAACTACCTGATTGTCAGCAAAACACTGATTGAAGCTGCGGCCCTGCTTGTGCTTGCAGTCTTTCCCACTGGTTCAGCATTTGGACTGGACATATTTATTTCACGATTTTCGAAATCCAACAATGAAGAATAAAACAATGGAAGAAGGAAACACCATCAAACGCCGGACTTTGCTAAAGGCCTTAGCCGGCATACCTGTACTCGGGTTTTTCGCAGTAGAAGCTGTTCGGAAAATAAATTTTGACAAGGATAAGAAATCCAGGGTCATCAAAGAACTTGGACTGGATGACATCAAAGCACCTGAACTCATCACAGCCTCTGGTAATAAAGGAGATTTAGTGAGAGTGGGATTTATCGGTTTCGGTAACAGGGCAAGTCAATTATCGAATTCCCTTGGTTTCGCGCACCCGGACCAGGTAAAAGGCAGGGAGGCGAATGGTACCCTGGCTGAATGGCTTGAACAGGAAGATTTGAATGTTGCGGTTACGGGCATCTGCGATGTTTTTGACCAGCATGCTGAAAGGGGACTCGCCACCGCGGCCAATGAGGTTCGTCCCGGAGGTGGTAAGGGAAACAACCTTAAGGCCAAACGATATAAGAACTATCAGGATCTGCTGAATGATAAAGATATTGACGCAGTGATCGTTGCCACTCCTGATCATCACCATGCCCATATAACGAGCGAAGCCGTTAAAGCCGGAAAGCATGTTTATTGTGAAAAAAGTATTTGCCGGACCGAGGAAGAACTATATGAAGTGTATGATACTGTTAGAAATAGTGACCGTATATTTCAATTAGGGCATCAGATCACCCAGAATGTTATTTTTCAGCAAGCCAAGGAAATCATCAAGAGAGATATCCTTGGTAAGATCACACTGGTCGAGACGACAACCAACAGGAATACTGCCAGCGGAGCATGGATAAGACATCTTGACAGTGATGGAAACCTTAAGCCAGGAGATGAGAACTCTATAGATTGGCAGCAATGGTTGGGAAATAGCCCCTACGAACCTTTTACCATAGACAGGTATTATAACTGGACAAAATTCTTCGCTTATGATATGGGTATGCTAGGCCAGTTATTCACCCATGAATTCGATGCAGTTAACCAGCTTTTAAGAATAGGTATCCCGAAATCTGCAGTAGCCTCTGGTGGTATTTATTATTGGAAAGACAATCGGGAAATACCTGATGTCCTGCATGCCGTCTTTGAATATCCTGAGAAAGAGCTGACCCTTACTTACAGTGCCAACCTGGCCTCCAGCCGGCCAAGGGGACGGGTATTTAACGGGCATGATGCCAACATGGAACTGGGAGGATCACTCAGCATAACTGCTGACTGGGATTCAACCCAGTATGCGGATCAAATTAAAAAGGGCATTATTGAAACAGACGGACCCATGATCTCCATAAGTCCGGGTTCAGGAGGAGGTGTTGATGCCATTACTTCTGCGACCGAAAAATACTATGCCTCCAGGGGATTAACCACCACCAATATTGGTGGCAGAAATGTAGATGTTACCCACCTGCACATCAAAGAGTGGATAGATTGTATACGGAGTGGCAAGCAGACCAGTTGCAACATCGAAATGGCATTCGAGGAAGGTGTTACCTGTGTGATGGCCAACAAATCCTACCTTGAAAAGCGCAGGGTGGAATGGGACCCGGTAAACCGCAGGATTGTCTGATATTAAACCAGGAAACTGTGATTGAAGCAATTAGATACTCAATTCCTTTATCACTAATCCTTCTTATTTCTTCATGTGGCCCTTCCCCTGATAAACACTCTCCATTCAGTTTTAAGGAAAGTGACCAGGGATTGGAATTATTTGAAAAGGGGGAGGCTATATATTTTTATCAGAAGGAACCAAAGACCTTGGCGGGGGAATATATCTGCAATAATTACCTCCATCCGCTTCTCGCCCCGAACGGGGATACCCTTACTGAGGAATCCCCAGCTGACCATCCCTATCACAGGGGCATCTACTGGTCCTGGCACCAACATTATATCAATGCTCAGAGCATCGGTGATGGCTGGATAATGGAAGACATATCCAAGGAGGTGGTTGAAATGAAGGTAGGCACAGACAATCATTCGGCTTCCCTTGATCTCACCGTTTTCTGGAAATCTCCCAACCATGAACAAGGCAAAGCTTATATTAAGGAAAATACAAGCATAGTTGTTCATCAGGTGGAATCTGGAATTCGTTTAATTGATTTTGAGATTTCACTGCTGGCGCTCGTCCCCGGAGTCAGCCTTGGCGGCTCCGATGATGAAAAAGGTTATGGTGGATTATGCACACGTATAAAACTGCCTGATGACCTGGTTTTTACATCCACAGATGGACCAGTAACTCCGCAAATACTACAGGTCATTGCAGGTTCCTGGATGGATTTTTCAGGTTCCTTCGGTACTGAGAGAGAACAGAATGGTTTGGCCATTTTATGCCATCCGGGTACACCCAACTACCCTGCACCCTGGATACTGCGTCAAAAGACCAGCATGCAGAATATTGTTTTCCCGGGAAGGGAGCCTGTTGAGATATCCATTGACCAGCCGACAAAGCTAAAATACCGCCTGGTACTTCACCCAGGCAATGCCGATGAAGTGGACCTGGCCTTGTTCCAATCGGAATATAATAAAACAAAGTTTTAATACCCCCCAATCATGAAAAACAAGAAAAAACCATTTACAAGACGTCAATTTGTGAAAACCACCTCCGTTGGTGCCATAGCTGCAAGCCAGTTCATTCCCGGCCTTGCTTTTAATGTAAAGGCAAGCGCATCATCAGGGAAACTGGCTGCCCTTGGCGGAGATCCTGTAAGAAGCAATAAGAGCTGGCCTGCATGGCCTTACCACGATCAAAATGTCATTGATTCCGTAATGGAAACTACTAAAAGCGGCATTTGGTGCAGGATTCAATCCAAAACCGGCACCGTTCCTACCTTTGAGAAAAAATATGCAGAGATGATAGGAGTCAAGGATTGTGTTGCTGTGGGTTCCGGGACTCAAGCCCTACATACTGCTGTTGAAGCATTGGGACTCGGCCCCGGAGATGAGGTGATCACTTCCCCCTATACCGACCCGGGCACCATTGCTTCCATTCTCTCTGCCAGGGCCCTGCCGGTACTGGCTGATATTGACCGGTTTTCATTCCAGCTTGATCCGGAGGATGTAGAGCGCCGGATCAATCAAAATACCAAAGCCATTATGCCGGTGCATATGATGGGACAAGCCGCCCATATGGAGAGGTTTTTGGAAATGGCAAAAAAACACAAACTGTTTATCATTGAAGATGCCTGCCAGGCACACTTTTCAAAATACCAGGGAAAATTGCTGGGGACCATCGGCGATGTCGGATGTTTCAGCCACCAGTCATCAAAGGTACTTGCCTGCGGCGAAGGAGGCAGTATCATTGGCAATGATGAAGAACTCATGGACAGGTGCTACACCGTACAAAATCATGGTACCTCAAAACGTGGCCGTACCGAGACCATCGGTCCGAAGTATCGGATGAACGAATTTGAGGCAGCAGTATTATTGGGACAGCTACCAACTGTAATGGAACGCCACGCCATTCGCAACAAAAACGCCAAATACCTGACCTCCAAGATTAAGGATATACCTGGGATCGAACCTCAGAAGCTTTATGAAGGCACAGAAGAAGGATCATTCTACCTTTATTCAATGAACTATGACAAGAAACAATTCAATGGAACCGACCGCAGCAAATTCCTGAAAGCAATGGCGGCAGAAGGCGTAAGTCTGAGTTCCTATATCAAGAACGGCCTGCACAAGGAGCCCTGGGTTGACAACATTATTGACAGGAGGGTCTACAAAGCGATGTACACACCTCAGCGGCTTCAGCAGTTCAAGGATGAAATGCAGTGTCCAATCTGTGATACCGTGTGCGAGGAGGAAATGATCATGATATGGGCATCAGGACCACTACTCGGTACGCAGGAAGATATGGACGATATCATCAACGCCCTTACCAAAGTTTATGAAAACAGGGACCAGTTAGACAAAGTATAAACAGATGAAAAGAACAAAGCAGATATTACTTTCAATACCGGTAATTCTTGTATTGATATCAGGTATACTGATATTTTCAGTTACGAGCTGTGACAAAACTTCCAACCTGGTAAAAGTCGGTGTTTTTGAAGTTGACGTCACCCCACCTATTGGAAGTCCCGTCGCTTATGCATATACAAGATCCATTGTGGACCCCCTGACTGCCAAGGGCATTGTCATTCTGTCTGATGAAGCACCGGTTGTTTTGTGTGCGGTGGACTGGATTGGTATTGCCAACGAGGGACAGGATGCATGGAGGGAAAGCCTGGCAAAAGCTGCCGGAACAACCACAGACAGGGTATCTGTTCATACCGTCCACCAGCATGATGGTGTCAGCTGCGACTTTACAACTGAAGCAATACTAGATGAATATGGTTTGGGAGGATGGAAATCTGACATACCATTTTTGCACAAAACCATCCAGTCTGTGGCCGATGCCGTCCAGCAGGCAAAACAAAATGCCCAGCCTGTTACCCACCTGGGATTTGGACAGGCTATGGTAGAGAAGGTTGCCTCAAACCGCCGCATCTTAGGTGAAGACGGAAATGTAAAGATAACCAGGTGGAGCAGGACAGAGGATACTGCGGCTATTGCAGCTCCCGAGGGACTGATTGACCCGTGGTTAAAATGTGTCAGCTTCTGGAATGAGGACCAGGCCATTGCCGTGTTGAATTATTATACCACCCATCCGATGAGCCACTACGGAAAAGGTGATGTTAGTTCAGACTTTCCCGGCATCGCGCGGGACCGGCGTGAAGAACAGCTGGGAGTACCTCATATATATTTTTCAGGTGCAGGTGGTAATATTACTGCGGGAAAATACAATGACGGATCACCGGAAAACAGGCCTGTTTTAGCAGCCAGGGTGGAAGAAGCCATGCGAGATGCATGGGAGAATACAGAAAAAACACCATTCATCTCACCAGATTTTGATTGGAATAATACAGAGGTGATCCTTCCCCTGGCAGAACACCTCGTCGAAGAAGAACTTCTAGCCCAGCTCTCTGATACGGAATCGGACTCAACGAGCAAACTTGTCGCAGCCGACCATCTTGCCTGGCTGCAGCGGACCAATGAAGGCCACATGGTAAATGTGTCCGCTGTAAGGCTCGGTAATCTATGGTTGCTGAATATCCCTGGAGAAGCCTTTATTGAATTCCAGATAGCTGCCCAGGAAATGAAGCCTGGCGGTCATGTTTGTACGGCTGCTTATGAGGAATACGGTCCTGGATATATATGTACTAAGATTGCATATACCCAGGGCGGATATGAATCCAGTGAAAGAGCCTCACTTGTATCTCCTGATGCAGAAAAGGTTTTACTATCAGCAATAACAGAGGTACTGAAGTAGGGCTTCATTATCGTTAATAAATCAAGTTATGATGGCTAGAAAGTATGTCACATTTATGGTATTCTTCTCACTAAGCCTGGTCATTCCAAATCTAATGCTTGCCCAGGATGACCTTCTCAACACCAACCGGCCAATCAGATCTTCCCGGCAACTAATCCTAACCGTTGGACAGGATAAAGGAGACTTGCAGGGAAAGGATGATAAAACCATTCAGGCAGGAATAGAATATTTACACAGGCTTGGCGGAGGTATCCTTCAAATTTATCCGGGAATCTATCAAATGAATAATGCACTCTATCTGCGCCCGAATATAATCCTTCGCGGATCTGGCAAGAACACTGTCTTACGCAAAACAGATGGAGTAGAAACTTTGATTTTGCGGGATATGGATTGGTATGAATATGCCGTTCAGGTAAAAGATGTGAAAGGATTTGTCACCGGCGGAGGAATCATGTTGAGATCCAGGATCGATTCATCTGACTGGGCCTTCCATATATTCAGAGGTACGATAAAACGGATTGAGGGCAATGTCCTGTTTCTTGATAACATGCCCTATGAAAATTTCTGGGTGCAAGAAGATGTTTCTGCCACCACCATCTTCCCTATCATTACTGCTGCAGAACATATCGATAATGTGATCATTGAAGATATTGTACTGGATGGCAACAAGGCCAATAATGAACTCATGAATGGTAATTATACCGGTGCAGTTTTTATTCAGAATTGCGACAACTGGAAGTTTAATAATGTTACTTCACAGAATTATGACGGCGACGGTTACAGCTT
>CAZXOJ010000123.1:0-12078 GCA_964642325.1 uncultured Bacteroides sp.
CGAACAGGGCAGGCAGATGGTATGCTTCCATACAGGTTGAGCAAATGATGGATATACATGAGCATCCTTTTAATGCTGAGGTAGGCATTGATGCTTTTCGATATTAACGACTGATAAGCATTTCTTTTGTTTGCCTGAAGATCTGGCCATCAGTCTGTGCTTCGGTAGCCAGGTAATAAACGCCAGTTCTTAACTGCCCTCCATTTGAATTTGAACCATCCCAATCAATCACATATTCACCGATAGCTTGATTCTCCTTTCTAATGATATCAATCAGTCTTCCATTGATATCATAAACAGAAATTCTTATGCTCGCCGGAGCAAGTAATGAATAAGTGATCGATGTTATTGAGGAAAACGGGTTAGGATAATTTTGATGCAGGGTCAAAACCCCGTTTGAATGATCATTCTCATGAACATCAATATTAACAGTTGAAGCAATCTTAATGTATACCAGCTCAATTCCTGTATCTGCTCCAAGGTTGCGGGAATATTGTTTGTCAGTTGCATTGTTCCAGTGCTCATGTGCCCCCATGCTTTCTGGCAGGGCGGTCCCATCGTTCTCAGGGTCGTAGGTAATCCCTGTTGACCAGTTATCTGAACTGGCTGCCTGGTGCAGGAAATCATCAACAGCGCCATACTGGGGGAAAGGGCCAGTATGATCTGTTGGATCGTAAGCTCCCTCAGTGGGATGATCCGTATCGAATTCCTCTCGCAGAAAATCATAACCCACCGATTCAATAGCGACCGGATCCTGTGAAGCAAAGATGGAAGATGGATAATCATCGTTAAATGGAACCATTCCCCACTTAATAGGCGGATGAGCCCAGTTTGTAGTGGTCCATAATCCATCCATTAAATAGAGGATTGTTTTATCACCCAGGTCTTCATGGCCAATAAAATCAACAAAAATACGATATGCACCATACTCTCCATTGCTTACATCTGCCTTGCCATTGGGACAGGGCAGGCTGAAATGCAGGTGAGATGCACTGCTGTTAAAGGGGACAAAAGTTCCGAAATGATTCTTACTGGAGAGCGATACACCACCCCTGTGATGTTTTTTAAGTACAGGTATATTGATCATATACTCAGCCTCCAGATAACTCTTGGGAAGATATTCGCTGACGGTACCATCACTGGAGAAAAAAACCATCTCGGTCGATCTCACTATAGGTGTTCTGCCGGGGGCTGTTCCCCAGTAATGAACATCCGGGAAATCTGCATAACACTTATCCCAATAGATGTTGTCAAGGGTACGCCCAGGGTCACCAATACTGATATCGGAGGGCTGTACACCAACGATGTTAATGAGCTGGTTTAAAACGGCGTATGCCAGTTGCGGAGAAGTATCGACCGTTCTGTAATTAGGCCTGGTGGGACCATCATTATTTGATGCGGTATTCATGTTCAATTTGATGACAATTTTTTCGCCTGTCGCATACCCTACATCTCCCTTATCGTGATTTGTATTGTGATACCTGAAAAGGGCATTCCATGCCTCCACATCGGATGTTGTACTGCTCAAATCCTGCAGCGCTTCCGAGACCATCTGATCCACAACTTCCTGATTGGTGTTCGCATCGTCACTCCAGTAATCGCCATCTATATTTTCACAGGTCTCATCGGTAGCATCCGGACTATGTATCCATACCACTCTTCCCGGGTTAATCCCTACACCGGTACCCATTGGTAAATTGGGTCCTTCAAGGATGGCATTTATATTTGCATATGCCTTACGGTTGTTCAATACCAGTGTGGACATGCTTAATATCCCTCCAAGGATCAAAGCTCCCAGGAAGAGCAGGTACCTTGATTGAAAGAGGAAGGTTCTGGCCTTTTTAAAGACCATCACAGTGGAAACCAGACTCAGTAAATAGATAACAAATCCCGACATAAATGGTGCTGCCGCTCTTACGCAGGGATAGGCTGCTCTGCTTGGTTTTGGTATGACCCTAATTAAGAACCAAATAGTGGATATGCTGCCTGCTAAAATAAACACAAGCTTTGAGGGGATATTCCTGGTTTTTAAATACACTATCAATCTTGAAAATGAACTGCCTTTCCGCTGTTGTAAATCTTTCATCTTATCTGGATTATCGTTTTTCAGTTTTTTGACTTCATTTCTCAGTACTTAAAGAATATGGTCTGTCCTCTGCCTGGCTCCCCCAATCTTTGTTTGGATTTTCATCTAAGGTAAATTTGAGCTCTCCTCCTGCCTGGATATCATCAAACTTGATATAGCTATGCGGATAATTCTCTCCATTCAATGTGGTGGATTGAATATAGCAATGCTGCTCCGAATTATTTTTTGCTGTAATGGTAAACTTATTCCCGTTTTCCAAAGTCATGGTCGCCTTATTAAATAATGGACTTCCAATGACATACTGGTCTGTACCTGGTGTTACTGGGTAAAATCCCAGGGAACTGAATACATACCAGGCCGAGGTCTGTCCATTGTCTTCGTCACCACAATAACCATCGGGAGTTGCCGAATAAAGACTGGTCAGTACTTCTCTGATTATTTTTTGTGCTTTGTAGGGAACATTTGCATAATTATAAAGATAGATCATGTGTTGTATGGGTTGATTTCCATGCGCATAATTGCCCATATTTACAATTTGCATTTCTCTTATCTCGTGAATGGTCCTTCCGTAGTAGGAATCATCAAAATCCGGGGGCATTTCAAATACATTATCCAGTTGTCCAATGAATGCTGCTTTTCCCCCCATCAGATCAATAAGTCCCTGGATATCATGAAACACTGACCATGTATAGTGCAAACTATTGCCTTCTGTAAAGGCATCGCCCCATTTCAAAGGATTAAAAGGTGCCTGAAAATTGCCATCTTCATTTTTACCCCTCATCAGGTTAGTGGAAGGATCAAAAACATTCTTGTAGTTCATTGATTGCCTGTAATATTGCTCAGCAATTTCATTTTCACCCAGCTTTTCAGCCATTTTAGCAATGGTGAAATCAGCATAAGCATACTCAAGCGTTCTTGCTGCATTTTCATTAACTCCTACATCATAAGGGACATAACCGAGGGCGTTATAATAATTGAGACCTTCTCTTCCAACTGATTTTACAGGCCTGCCAACTTCAACCGTTGCATTCTTTAAGATGGCATCGAACAGGATCTCAGCATCTGCATCAATGGTGCCCTTTAAAAAGGCGTCGGCAATGATGGGTGCAGAATTTGAGCCGATCATACAATCCCTGTGGCCGGGGCTGGCCCATTCAGGCAACCATCCGGATTCCCTGTATGTATTGGCAAGTCCCTTCATAATTTTTCCATTCAACTCCGGATACATCATGTTAAAAAAGGGGAAAACAGCCCTGAAAGTATCCCAGAATCCATTGTCAGTGAACATATATCCTGGTAATACTTCCCCATTGTAAGGGCTGTAATGAACAACTTCATTCTCTGCATTTATTTCATAGAACTTTCGGGGAAACAGGAGAACCCTGTATAAGCAGGAGTAAAACGTTTCGACATGATCTGTATTTTGATCCTCTATCCAAATTCTGCTCAATTCATTTTCCCAGAGGGATTTCGCCTTTTCCCTGGTAGCATCAAACGAATCTTGCCCTATCTCACTTGCCAGATTAAGTTCGGCCTGCCCGGGACTGATAAATGAAGACGCGACTTTTACATGGACTGCTTCTCCCTTTTTAGTTTTAAACCCAATGATGGCTCCCACATGCTGCCCTTCACTGCTCAGGGTGTTTTCTTCTAATTTCCAACCATCGCCCCAGGTATGGGTAAACATAAAATCCTTATCAAATTCGGCCACGAAATAATTATGGAAATTATCGGGAACACCTCCACTATTATTCCTGCAATAGCCAATAATTTTTCTTTCCCCAGGGATAATTTTCACCATTGATCCCTTGAAAAAACCATCCAGCATAATATATGATGAGTCGGATTCCGGGAAGGTGAATTTAAAATGCGCGGCCCGTTCAGTGGGGGCTACTTCAGCAACAATATCATAATCTGCTAAATATACTTTGTAATGATATGGTTTTACTGTTTCTGCTTTATGTGAAAACCAGGATGCTCTCTCATTTTCTTCATATTTCAGTTTCCCTGTAACAGCCATTAAAGAAAAAGCAGCATAATCATTGATCCATGGACTTGGCTGATGGGTTTGCTTTATCCCCCTGATTTTGTTTTCATTGTACTTATAAGTCCATCCATCTCCCATTGCTGAGGTCATTGGAGTCCAGAAATTCATACCCCATGGAGTTGCAATTGCCGGGTAGGTATTGCCATTTGATAGCGAATATTTGGAATCGGTACCCATCAAAGGATTAACATAATCCACCAGTGACACCTGCTCCGCACTATCATTTATGATGTTCTTCTCTACCTTGTTGCATGATATACATACAAGTGTCAGTAAAATACATATGGTTATTTTATTTCTCATTTCTTTGCCTTTCTAATACCATTTAATTTTTCTAAAAACTTTTTTGCCAATACAGGATTCTCATTGTAAAGATTAATCGTTTCTCCCGGATCTTTATCTAAATTATACAGTTGAGGTTCAAATTCTTTAAGTCTATCAAGCCTGGCCTCAGGTAATCCATCAGGAGGAGTATCATCAATATATTTCCAGTTTCCATCCCGCAATGCGTGCATTCCGTTTGCATCAGCGGTTACCATGGAGGTTCTTGGATGGGGGTTGGTTTTGTTCAACAGTGAGGGCAGGAAACTATAGCTATCCGGAGCCACATCTATTGATCCTGGCAGATTACCATCTGTTATTTCACATACCGTTGCAAAAATATCTATAAGGTTGATCATATCATCTGACACTGATCCTTCCTTAACAGTGCCAGGCCATGACACGATAAATGGTACATTGGTTCCTCCCTCGTAAATAGTATGCTTATCACCCCGCAGGTCTCCGTTAATTTTCAGGCCATAACTTATGGCCTGGTTTTCCGGAGCTTCAGGCCGATTGGATCCCGGAATATCACCACCATTGTCGCTGGAAAAAATGATTATGGTATTCTCCAATAGATTCATATACTCAAGTGTTTCTATTATTCTGCCAACACTCAGATCTAAATCCTGAATGAAATCCCCGTAAGGGCCACAATCGCTCATTCCACGCATATAATCAGATGGAGTTATGGGATGGTGAACGGCCACCGCAGCAAAATACAGGAAGAACGGGTCTTCACTTGTCTGTTGCTTAATCCAATCGACTGATTTATCTGTCAGCACCTCCATAACTTCGGTGTTTACTCTTTGAGGTGCGTCAAAGCCAATATACCGTTGTCCGTAAAATGATCTGGAATAAGAATGTATTTTATCACTTCGTATGCCGTAAATCTGATCGTTTTCAATAAACACGCCGAGTGCATCATCATGATTCTGAGGTACGCCAAAATGGTAATCAAAACCTAAATCGAGCGGCCCCGGAGAGACTTTATTCGCGTATTCAAAGGGTTCAAGGACCCGCGTATTAGTATTTGAGTTTGTATCGTTGCCTATTTGGCCATAACCCAAATGCCATTTACCTATAGCAGCGGTATTGTATCCTCTTTCACTTAACCAATCTGCTACAGTGATCCTATTAGTATCCGGAAGCAGTTCACTAAAAATGTGGGTAACTCCGTATTTCAGACTGGTCCTCCATGGGTACCGCCCTGTAAGAAACCCATAGCGGGTGGGTGAACATATGGAGGCAGGAGTACTTGCATTGGTAAACCGCATGCCTGCATCAGCTATTCGATCAATGTGCGGTGTGCGAACAAGGTTTTTATCTGCACCATAAGAATTTAAACTGCAAAAACCAAAATCATCAGCCAATATGAATACTATATTCGGCTTTAGGGGATTTTCCTGAGCAATAGCTAAAACAGATGTACCTAATATGGCAATGAATACGAATAACATATTTACTCTCATATTCTTATTATTTAGTTCTCTCTTCTTGATTGTTTAACTGTTATTCGATTACTCCGGCCTCTCGCATAACTTTAAGATATGCCTTTATTTTCTTTGCCTGCTCTGAATTCCTTTTCATTGAACCAGCTTCTTTTTCCATCCTATAAACTTTGTTTTGCAAGGCTAAATAAAGTCCGTCTGCTGTTGCTTTGTTTGTAAAATGGGAATTGGAATATGGATTGTTTGCAATACCCTCATCCAGTATATCTATCCAGTTTTTGGGAATGGTCGAAGTCCCTGACAAAGCTCCACACAAAGATGCGGCACTGGCAGCTGTACAATCAGTATCGTAGCCACGGTTGGACGCTATTATTACGGCTTGTTTTACATTTGCATTTGTAGCCTTAAAAAGAGCAAAGGCAAAACCCACATTTTCAAAAATACTTGAGTTAGGGTATTTCTCAATTCGTGCAAATGCGTTGTATTTGCTGTCGGGATCCATATAAACATCCGTTAATTCCTGCCACAATTCCCTGTTCATTGGGTCGTCGTATTTTTCGGTTATGGCCATTACATACCTGAGTTCTTCTTCAATTTCGGGTGTTGCGAACTCAAGAGCTCCTTCAATTACCGATTCCACTGTGGCATCCGGAAGCATTGCCAAAGCCATTGCTGCATTGTAAACTGCACCCCATGCAAATGCTTTATCATTGGGATCTTCATAATAAAGTTTTCCCATGTCGTTCATGTCGGCAATTGCATTTTCAGGATCACCCACATTTATGCATGGCAATGCCTGAAAAGTGCGGGCGGTCAAATGAATATGCTCTCCAAGATCTTGAGGTTTACCGTATTTCGTTATCGGGAAATCCGCAGGTGGCACTCCCCACTTAGCATATGCGAGCAATACCCTATCGTAATTTTGGGTCATGTGATACATATTTTCAATTTCACAATCCCGCAGCCAAACATCCTTCAAATCCTGATAATTTATCCGATCTTGTTTTTCAATGATGGCAGTACAAATCAGTTTATGCCGTTCTCCTCCATCTTCAGTTGCACCGGCTGGATGCGTCCAGGAATCGCCATAATGCACAAAAGGTTTAAAGTCATCCACGAGTCCGAAAGTAGACTCAATACGCTGCTGATCCCAATTGTACTCCGTTGTAGCACCCATAGAACAACCAGCTCTGAAACCTGCAAGAGTTCCAAGAATCTTATCATATACTACACTTTCTGTGAAATCACCATCGTCATTTTTAATGGTATAATAATGTGCATGTATGGTTTCAATATTGGCATTTCTGGCTTCTTGTAAGCGAACTACAACGGTTTCATCCCCTTCAGCCTCATTGTCGTCTAAGATTTTCAAAGCAATGGTAGCCTGTGTTTTTCCAGGAGGAATGACAAGTGTACCAGCGTTCAACTTGAAATCCTTTCCCTGTTCCGCCATTACACCCTGAACCGTATAATCTAATTCAACTTCTTCCTTGTAAACCTTTGATAGCGTTATTTTAAGGTCTGCATTCTCATTGGCTTCTTCACCTGCGGAAGAAGGTGTGGCAAATTCTACATCCGGAAGTGAGTTATCCTGAATGGTAACAATTGCACTATTATGTATGTCTTCAATTGTATAGTCACTACTTTCCAGAAGACTGACTATAACCGTTTCATCTCCTTCTTCTAAACCATCATCAATCGGAAGGATTTTAAAACGTTCCATTTTATCCAACTTCCATGTATCACTGAAACACCTGTAATCTATGCCATCACTTGCAGTTCCTTCTATTTTTATCCTGACTGTTAAATCCTGTGTGGGCTCACCTAACTGAACTATCCATATCTCACCAGGGTCGCTGGCTTCTTTGGCCTTTTCATCCCATGTAAGAATAGCAACCACAGGCTTTTGGGCATTAAGATTTGTACTTACCAAAAGTGCAAGCAAACAAAAAGCAGTCAGGCAATTAGTCTTAATAAAATGTTTCATTTATTTAATTTTTTATCCAGGTTGAGAAACCTTATTATTCAAGCCGTTAAAACTCAGGCTTTATGGTTTTTGAACAGTTCCCCACTTTTTATTGGCTTTTGCACCCATTTCAAAAACCAGTTTTCCACCGTTTATTACAGCTTCATGTGTAATCCATGGTTTATCCAGTTTTTCACCGTTCAATGTAGCCGACTGTATATATTTATTTTCATCTGAAGCATTGTGAGCTTCAATTTCAAAAGAATTGCCATTGCCAAGATCGATGGAAACATGCTCGAACATGGGACTTCCAATGGTATAAGTGGGTTTTCCGGGTGTAACCGGATAAAATCCCATTGAGGAGAAAACAACAAAGGAGGTCATTCCCCCTCCATCCTCATCTCCGGGTACCCCCATCAGATCATTGCGAAACCACTCCTCAAGTAGTTTGCGCAAGCGTTTTTGTGTTTTCCATGGTTGACCTGCATAGTTGTACAAATAGGGTACATGCAATGAGGGTTCGTTGGCCATGGAGAACTGGCCAACATTTCCAGTATGATCAGGCAACTGTGCATAAAAAGCATATTTGCTGCGACCCAGAGGTTCGGTAAACATAGCATCCAGGTTTTTCACAAAGGCTTCGTTCCCACCCATCAGATCAATCAAGTCCGGAATATTGTGTTGCACATCCCAACGATACACCCAGGCATTGTTCTCCCCATAGTAACCTCTAGCACCCATTCCTCCTGAAAATTTATAATCAAAGGGTTCAATGAACCTCCCTTTGTTATCCTTTGGATGAAAAAATCCTGTCTCCTCGTTAAACAGGTTCCGGTAATTGTATGATGCCTTCCTGAAATATTCAGCTTCTTCTGTTTTTCCGAGTTCCTCTGCGATTTGTGATAAACACCACTGATCGTATGAAGTTCCCAGTGTTACAGCAACCGGCTGGCGACGCTCAAATGAATGGACCTCAGGGATGGTCTCTTTTTCGCCTTCCCGAAGGGCTGGGATATAACCGTTTTCCTTGTAAAATCGGTCCAACTCTCCCGCAGGCATGCCAGACCAGGGCGCCAGGGTTTTCTCAGTAATCGCAAGTTTGGAAGCCTCATAAGCTTTCTTAAGGTCAAAATTTCTCAGTCCCTTTTGGTAAGCATCAATAACCGAGGCAACGCCATGGTTGGAATTCATCCTCCTGCTGTCACCAGTTACTTCAGGAAAGGTTGGCAACCAGAAATTGTCCATTTGTTCAGCCATTAGCACAAAGGAGTGAAGGATATCTTCTTCCTTTTCTGAATCAATAAGTATCCGCAAGGGGTGGTGTGCTCGGTATGAATCCCAAATCCAGTCATCGGTATAAAACGGACGTCCAACATCTTCATGTACCTTTCCATCAAATGCACTGTAGTAATGGCCGTCCTCTGAAATACAAACCGGCCGCTCAAAACAACGGTACAATGAAGTATAGAAGACAGTTTTTTCATCACTTGTACCTCCGTCAATCTTGATTTTTCCAAGTGCTTCATTCCAGATATTGCGTCCTTCTGATTGCAATTCGGTCACTGTTTTTCCGGCCACTTCCCGCTCCATATTTTTCTGGGCCTGGGCTTCATCAATAAATGAAATCCCATATCTGAGGTTCAATTCCCTGGTTCCCTGCGGGTATGCTAATACCAGGCAGGCGTTTCGGCCTTCAACACTGCTTGATTCAGCCAGGACACCATTTTTTAATGCCGAGACCTGTTGTGGTAAAACTGATGGGACCAGGTACATATAAACCCTTGTATTGTTTTCGATCAGTTGGTAACCACTGATGGCTTCACCATCCCAATTCATCCCTCCCCTCCTGGAATTTAGCATAAGGTAGGCCGGGGCATCCTCTTCAAATTGTATTTCGTAGGCTGCCGATTGATGTGATAATCCAAAATCTACCTGAATTTGCTGATCATCCAAATAGACTGAATAGGAATACGGAGTCAGTTTTTCCTGATCATAACTAAAATCTATGACCGGTTTTAAGCCACTTTCATCTCCCTGAAACGGACTCAGGTTGAAAGCCGAACTGCGCCGGTGACCTGTGACCACCAGGGGGAGACCCTTGATCCTGATTTCGGTGTAATCCCGTCGTTCAGGGTAAACACGCAACATACTATTGGGCAGGTGAATGGTTGGAAATGTTGGCACCAGCAAATGACTGATATTGCCCATATACGGATTGACATGGTCAACTGGCTGCTTCGTATCAACAGATCTATTTTTCCCAGGTTCAGAGCAACCTGCAAAAATAATACCTATCAGGCCGATGAGGCCTATCACAAACTTTTTATAAGTATTCATAATTCAAAAATTATTATCTAAACTGTTTCAGAATATTTGAATCTCAATATTACAATTAATTTACAATTGCCCCTTTCCAAAATGATGCATGCAGTCATCATTATAACAAACGTGTGCTTTTAACATAGTGGATATTTCTTTCTTTCAAGTAGGTTAAGAAATAATCAAAACAAGCTTCGTGTTTGCCAACCAGTTCAGGTGGGAAAACTCCTTTTTCATTAAATAAACCATCCAAAAGCAAATTCGCGGCGGCGGTTGCGGTATAACCAGTTGTACGTGCCATAGATGATGTTTTTGTTTCAGCACTATACTCATCATGTAAATTATAAACCACTTCCTCTATCTGACCGTCTGCATTTTCGCCCTTTAGTGTAACTCGCATCACCGTTATTTCTTCTTCCGTTTCTCCCAATTTCCACTCATTAAACAGGATCTTACTGGTAAAATCTAAGGGAGAAATCATGTCACCATTCACTTCTATTTTTTCTGCAGCAAAAAAGCCGCTTTCTTTTAACACTCTGATATACTCCACATGCCCGGGATATCGCAATGTTTTCTCCTTCATGTTGGGAATATGCGGCATCGTGTATATGATGGACCTTAATCCATCAGAGTTAAAAGCTTCCAGGGTTCCAACTTTATCAAAGTCAACATATTCGCAATCAGTTAATGGTTCCCTTACGATTTTCTTCCCATTTTCCACATACCTTGCCGGACGTGTATATTCTTCTATTACATCAATGGGAGAGAAAGGTGCTTTATAGAAAAATGGCCACTTCTTAATTTTAGGCAATCCTCCTACCAAACATTCAAAATCTGTTAGTTTCATTTTTTCGTTGTAATAGCCTAAAATGACATTATCCATACCCGGGGCAACACCGCAATCAACTATGGCGGTTACGTTTTTCTCTTTTGCCAAAGCATCCAGCTCTAATGAGTTCTCAGGGAAAAATGCAATATCTATTACATTCATTCCTGCCTCAATAATGTTTTTTAGGGTTTCGAAACCTAAAAATCCAGGCACTGCATTTATTACCAGGTCATGTTGTTTAATAATATCTTGCAGCTCCGTTTTATTGTTAACGTCAAGCTGCTGTGTTGTCAAACCCTTACACTTTTGTCTTGCATTCTCCAATACATCATAACTTAGATCAGTAAGTGTCACAGCATGTTTTGTTGCCATATCAATGGCCATGGAGCTACCCACCATTCCTGCACCTAATACAATAACATTACTCATATTAAAAAATTAATTGATGGAAAAACTTATGATTTTCATTAGCAAGCCGAAGGGAATGAAATTACAAACCGGGAATTAAAACCCAGGGCATTTCGCTGGTGCTAAGTATTCTTTTCACAAACATCTATTAAATATACAGATTAATTAATGCGAGATATTAGAATTGGCATTCATTATTTCTAAATTTATTAAAGTTTAAAATCAACCATTTATAAAATGGGCCTTCATTACCTAAGATTTTCTGCATTTGTTGTTTTACTTGTTTCTGTGCGGGCCATAGGCCAGGATGCCTCAATGCCTGTTACCATTGATAACAAAGGTTTTAATCCAGCTACTCTATTGTGGTATGAATCTCCGGCTGAGGCCTGGGAAGAAGCTCTGCCGGTTGGGAACGGCCGGCTCGGTGCCATGGTTTTTGGTAAAGTAGGTGAGGAGCGAATCCAGTTAAATGAGGAGACCTACTGGTCAGGGGGACCTTATTCGACAGTTGTAGAGGGGGGTGCAGAAGTTTTGCCGGATATTCAGAAATTTCTTTTTGAGGGAGAGCCCTTAAAAGCGCATAAACTTTTCGGACGTCACTTGATGGGCTATCCAGTGGAGCAACAGAAATACCAGTCACTGGCCAATTTG
>CAZXOJ010000124.1:0-11875 GCA_964642325.1 uncultured Bacteroides sp.
AAATCCACAGGGGACTGAAAGAAAACCCGCAGAAAATCCTGGTCCGGGATGTCAATGTAATCATCAGCGTAAACTGTCTCTGATGTATCGAAGATGAAATACAGGAAGTTGCTACTGTCTTTAGTCAGGTAACCACTTGAGTCAAATTTGGTAAGCATGTCTTCGATGCTGAGATTGCCAAAGACCAGGGGACCTTCAAATCCAGGTTCCCACCTGACTGTAAGGTCATATTTGTCCGCCATCCATTCATCATTAATACAGGAAACGCAGACAATCAGCAAGCATAGAATGACCGCATGCGGGAGGAATCTCTTTAACGACATATGAATCAAGGTTTACAATATCCTCATTGTACGGAGTAATTGTACAAAAAGTTATCTCCGCTGCCTACGATCAGGTTGAACTTGGAAGCGGACCTGCTGATCACCCCGATACTGAATGGGGTTGATCCTGGCAATGGGAATCCATTGTATAGGGACCCGTCATTATTAAGCAGGTAAAGCTTGTTGTTATCAGATGATACCAAACCAATTTTCTTGTTGCCATGGGCAAATTGGTAAACCACTGGGGCATAGTTAATTTCAGCACGAACATCATAGCTAAATCCTTTGGAGCCATCATGTTTGTAAACCTTCAGTTCTCCTTTATCTGCAAAAATAAATTCCTTCCGCCCATCACCGTCAAGGTCACTGTACTCAAAAAAATGATCTCCTGAAAACTGGTCAATTTCAATGGTTTCCACCGATCCGTCAAAATATATAAACTGTACCCGCCCTGAAGAATCTGTCAAAGCCAGCCGGGGTTTAATACCGGTCGTATTGCTTTCAAGTATGAATCGGGCATTTTTGGATACAGGAAAATGTTTTTTTACGCTGACCCTGGTTTCCCCCCTCCTATTCAGTAGATAGCAGGTATAATGATCCGCAAATACAAGATAATCCTTACTGCCTATCCGAAAATGTCTGATGGGATCCTCCACCTTTCCTTCTGTCTTCCCGAAATTCCACCCTTTAACAATGCTGCCTTCCTTATCATAAAGGTAGACTCCTTTGTCCTCGGCTGCCAGGAATATGCGGTAATCCCTGCTTTTCTCATAATCAAAAAGGGCCAGTCCATTGGTTGCCGGTGAGCGCAATTTCACCGGATACCTTTCTACATAGTTTCCGTTACGGTCTAACAAGTGAAGCTGCTCAGCCGTATTAAAGAGAAACTGAAGCTTTCCATTCTTGTAAAAATCTATCTGGAAAATATCGCTCAGGATCTGTCCATCCATCTTTTGTTTCCACAGGACCCTGCCAGAATTGTTCAACAGGTAAACATTATGCCTGTCATCCTGTACGAAGATCTCCTTCTCTCCGGTGTAATGATTGACGACGAATTTAGGTTTGGTAACAACCTGGGATTCCAACCTGCTTTCCCATACCGTCTGGGCCTCATCCCTCATGTCAGGAGTATATTTAATGATGATATTGTTATATGCCAGGTCATCTTCAGATGTTATTTGGTAAGCAAAAGCCTGGAACTTGAATATATGATCCTTTTCAACCAGGATCTTTTTGAGCAGGTCTGGACGCAGGTATCTTTCCATTAACCTGGTTGATCTGGGGAAATTAAGGTAGAAGTAAAAATTTGAACGGGATGCCAGGTATTCTGAAAACTGGTGATACTCCAGGTCACTGCTAAGGTTGTTCCCGATCTGGTTCGCATGGATGTATTTGGAAAGGGACTGAATGGAGTTGCCAAAAATCAGGTAATTATCGAAAAACGTACAATACTTACTATTAATACCCTCAAACATTTTTCCAAAAAGTTTCGCCGGGAGATAAGGCACTGGCAATTGGTAAAATGTGAATCGGACATCACTCATCACCTGCTGTTGAACTATCAGCGAAGAAAGAGAAATACCATCTTTCTCACAGACACTGCTTAGTAATTCCTTCAGCTTTTCAACAGCCAGGCTCTGGCTTTTTGTATTGCAAACTACATAGGCATTCTCATCCCAGCCAAAATTCCGGATATCAGTCAACACCAGGGCCACCTGCCTGTCAAATACAGGCAGGAGAAGTTTATCCAGGTCCATCTTATATTTCTCGTTCAATGACCTGAGTTCCCGCAGGTATGCCCGCCCATGGCCATGTATCTCCAGATGTTCAATGTAGTCCTCTTTATACTTGGGAAAATCATCAAGTCCAAGAGCCAGGAAGGCTGAAATATTCTCCGGGATAATGGTTTCAATATCAATCCGTTGTGGTTGATGTTTTAATATTATGTTCAGGAAATCATCTGATACGGGACTGGCATAGGTAAAACCATTCAGAAGCAATGCATCGTGCCGGATATTCATATCCATTTCCGACCAGTCTGCAAAGTGCACAAAATCTGAAACCTTTTCTGTATACCTGTTATTGAATAAATGGGATACAAATCCCGGGATGGTCTTATAATCCAGGTATAAATTCCCCTCCACGTTCCGTCCGGCGGTTTCTGCCACTTCTATGAATCCCGCTTCATCAGCCACAGACTGGGATTGGGATAGTTGCCTGACCGAGGCTTCCAGCAGGATCGAAGAGGGACTCAGGATGAGAAGTCCCCTGGAAAATGTAAAAGAGAAATCATCTTTCCTCCGATTCCCTGCAAAATTCACATCATGGATCCTGACTACATCATATTTTCTTGGAGTGAAGGTTGCCATGGACTGAACCTTATCCTGGATAAATTTGAGTATCTGTTTTTCAGTCCCGGCATTATCCAGTGGATAATATAAAATGAATTCGAAACGGTTTTTTCCTGATTTATGAATCGAAAGTGATATATCTGATCCCTTGTAAAGTTTCTCCAACTCCTCATCCGTCCTTAACAAAGAATCAATTTTCCCAAGGCTTAGTTGAAATGCCCCAATGCCATTCACCATGCCGAGTTCATGCCAGATCTTATTGCGGGACAATTCATCCCTGATGAAGCCTGAGAGGTCATTGGCATTGATAATCAATACTGCATCAGTGGGTACGGCCTGAATGACGTCTGCCTGCTGGATATTGCCCTTTCGCAATTCCAGGATGCCGTAAACAATGATCCCGATAAAAATAACGGCTACAACGCCGATGGTCACTTTTCTGATCATAAGCTTTTGAATATCCTGAGCTTGCCCAATTATATAAAAAATATACGTTGCCCAGGAGATCTGTCACCTGAGGTTTTCAAGAGGCTGCTGTTTATATCTTTAGCCAATTTCTTCTTTTGGAATAATTTTTGCAGTAAGCTAGGTTTGCTCTTTTTGACTGAAATGGGTCCGGTAAGAAGTATTCTAGGCATTCTGATTCTCTCTCTTCTAGTCTATCAAGCATCTGTTGGTCAACATATTACTGTTGTTGATCATGGGACTGGACGGCCTGTAGAGAATGTAGCACTATTCAATAAGGATAAATCGATTTCAGCCATATCAGATGCTTACGGGAAAGCCGATCTCGGGTCTTTTGCACAAGATGACAGTATATTTTTACAACATTCTTCCTATGAACCATACGGCTATACATGGCACGAGCTAGTATTTGGCAGTGGGCGGGTGCTCCTGAAAAGACGCAATATCATGATGGAGGAATTTGTTGTTTCGGCAATAAAAGGAAAAGAAAATAAGGAAGATACACCATATATGATTGATGTACTGGGACCTGAACAGCTTCAAACCACAGCCTACCAGACCAGTGCAGATATCCTCCTTGAATCAGGGAACGTAATGGTTCAGAAAAGCCAGGGTGGTGGTGGCAGTCCAATTCTACGTGGATTTGAAGCCAATAAGATCCTGCTTGTGGTTGACGGCGTCCGTATGAACAATGCCATTTACCGATCTGGCCACCTCCAGAACTCCATTACAATCGACAACAGTATCCTTGACCGTGTTGAGATCCTGTTTGGTCCAGCCTCTATTATCTACGGCAGCGATGCCCTGGGCGGAGTCATACATTATTACACCAGGGATCCGGAATACAATGCTACACATGGTTCAGCATACGGCCAATTCTCAACTGCCAACCTGGGAAAGATTATACATGGTGATTTCAACATCGGCAAGAAAAAGATTGCCAATACTACCAGTCTGACTTTTAGTGATTTTGATGATATCCGCAGTGGTCAAAATCGGAAAACGGAATGGGGAGACTGGGGACAGGTGAATCATTATGCAAGCCGGACAGGTGATAATGATTCCACCATAGCCAATCCCAATCCCCACATACAAAAAAATACCGGGTACCACCAACTAGATCTCTTATCCAAAACCAGTTATGCACCATCTTCATTTCTGGATCTATCCCTGAATCTCCAATTATCTACTTCATCCAGGGTAGACCGCTTTGACCAGCTGAATGATTATGACGGAGATGATATGAAATATGCAGAATGGTATTACGGTCCCCAAAACAGGTTTCTTTCCTCTCTGCAAGCAGTCTATAAGAAAGACAACCCTTTGTTTACCAGAATGACTACAACAGTGGCCTTTCAGAAGATTGATGAGGACAGGATCACAAGGAAGTTCAGCGTGGAGGATAAACTTTCCCAGGAGGAGGATGTATTTGTGTACAGTGCCACATTTGATTTTACCAGGTTTATGAAAAAGGGACACGGACTATTTTATGGACTGGAGGCAAATCATAATGATGTGAGGTCAACAGCCAATTACGAAAATATCATTGACGGTAGTATCACCCAGGCACTTAGCCGCTATCCTGGAGGAGGTAGTTTTACCAATTCCTTCGCAGCATACGGGAATTACAAAATGATTGTTAATCCGAAGGTGTTATTTAACCTGGGACTAAGATACCAATACGGTATGCTTCGTTCGACTTTTGCTGACAGTAACCTGCCATTTACTGAGATTAAAATCAATAATGGAGCTCTTACGGGCAGCGCAAGCGTCGTTTTCAGGCCCCAGAACACCTGGAGGTATAGATTTATCTTTGCCACCGGGTTCCGTAACCCGAATGTTGACGATTATGGGAAAGTCAGGGCCAAAGGTGAATTCGTGACGGTTCCCAACGATATGCTTGAATCCGAATACACCTATAACCTGGAGATCGGGGTCAGTAAAGTCTTCCCTGGGATTGCCACCATCAGCGGTGCGATATGGTTCACCTACCTGAATAATGCCATTGTTCGTACCAGCCACTCGTTAAATGGTTCAGATTCATTATTATATGACGGTAATTATTATGGGATCATCACCAATGCCAATGCCAGCCTTGCTACCATACAGGGCATTTCCCTGAATCTGAACTCTGACCTGCCAGGCAGGTTTTTCTTCAGGGGAAGTTTTAATTACCTGATGGGACGGGATATCACCAACGAGGTTCCCCTGGCTCATATTCCTCCGATCTATGGTCGCTTTTCTGCAGGTTATGCCCACCGGAAACTAAACAGCGAAGCATATATAGCATACAGCGGAAGGAAATACTGGTCAGAGCTATCTCCATATGGGGAAGATAATGAAGATGAATCAATAGCAGGTTTTGGTTTTCCGGGATGGTCTACCCTCAATCTCCGGGCTCAGTACAGGATCAACAAACACTTCACAGTACAGGCGGCAGTCCAGAATATCCTCGACCAGTACTACAAAGTCTTTGCATCCGGAGTCGGAGCCCCTGGCCGCAATTTCATTTTTACCTTCCGGGCCAGTTTCTGACCTTATATTTTAATTATGTTACTGTCCACTTGCCTGTATTATTGAAATAAGCTTGCTTTTTTATACTTTTATTTCATAGGTTGAAATTCCCGTGAAGAACATTTATTTAATTTTTCAACGACTCCTGTATAGTGGATTACTGCTGATGCTATCCCTGTGGGTCATGGGACAGGACAGTACCAGTTACCAGCAGGACATGGTTGTAATGCCAGTCCCGGACCTTCACCTGTCGTTTCCTGTCAGTTCAGGGAATAACCAACAACAGATGGTGGATTTCACATTGCCTGAACCAATCAGGGTCCTGGTAACCGACGGAAATGGACAGCCCATCCCCGGCAACACCGTTTTCTTCCGTACATCCGGCCAACCAGGTAAGGCCACTGGCTTCGGCTGCCAACCGGAAGTCGCCTATACAGATACTGCCGGTTATGCTTCCTGTGAGATCACCCTTGGGTCAGTCCCCGGAGAATACCAGGTCCTGGTCCGGACCCAGGGCAACATTCAGGACGATACACTGCTTTTCCATTTTGAAGCCCGAAGCAAAAACTGGATGATACTGCTAATTTCGGGTTTGCTCGGGGGACTCGGACTCTTCCTGTGGGGGATGAAGCTGATGAGCACCGGACTTCAAAATTCTGCCGGGGACAGGATGCGGGACATGTTAGGGCGCATGACCCATAACCGTTTTTTAGCATTAGGAATAGGTGCTCTTGTGACCACCATCATTCAAAGCAGCAGTGCTACCAGTGTTATGTTGGTTGGATTTGTCAATTCCAGGTTGATGGATTTTCGACGGACCATAGGGATCATTCTTGGGGCCATGATCGGAACCACCTTCACGGCACAGATCATCGCTTTCAAGATCACCGATTACGCTCTGCTGATCATTGCAGTCGGATTTTTTATCTATGCTTTTTCAAGTAAACCCCGGATTAAAAACCTCGGTGAAACGGTACTTGGATTCGGTATCCTGTTCTTTGGTATGCACATTATGTCGGAGGCCATGTATCCCCTCCGATCCTATGCCCCCTTCCTGGATATGCTGGTCAATATGGAGAATCCACTTCTCGGTATCCTTGCTGGCGTGGTTTTCACTGCCCTGATCCAGAGCAGCAGTGCCTTCATCGGGATCATGATTGTACTGGCTTCACAGGGATTGTTAAGCCTCGAAGCATCCATCCCCTTGTTGTTGGGATCTAACCTGGGTACAGCAGTGACAGCCATCCTGGCGAGCATAGGATCAAGCCGCGAGGGACTGAAAGTGGGGATAGCCATGAGCATTGTCAAACTTGTCGGCATCCTGATAATGGTCTGGTGGATCCCATCTTTTGTGGAGCTGGTTGAATTAATTTCTCCCAAGGCCAATCCCGACATTCTCACCGATACACAGGCTGTTGCAACGGTTCTTCCCAGACAGATTGCCAATGCCCATACTCTTTTCAGTGTGTTCCTGGCATTCTCGTTCCTGCCATTTACCAACCTGCTTGCCAGGCTGGTGGATGCCATTGTTCCACCAGACAAAATGGAGGAGGAAGTAAAGCCACAAACGATGTATCTTGACAGGCGCTTTATCCAGACTCCTTCACTTGGACTGAACCTGGCCAAGCAGGAGGCCCTCCGGGTAGGAAACCTTGTACGGGAGATGGGATATGAGATCATCCTCCCATTTACCGATAAGTCAGATAATTCACTCGCAAGCATTGGACGGAAAGAAGAAACGGTAGATTACCTGGAAACAGAGATCCAGCAATATCTTACTGCACTCACCCGTGAGAATGTGGGACAAAAAAGGGTGGATGAAGCTTTCCAGATCATGTACGTAGTGAATGAATTTGAAAACATTGCAGATATCATTTCCAAAATAATGGTGCGCCGGGCCAGGTCCTGGCTGGATTCAGAAGCTGACTTTTCAGCGCAGGGAAAGAAAGAATTGGAAGAATACCACAAACATGTTATGAACCAGATGAACCGTTCCATGGAGGTATTCAAGGACCTGAACCTGGAAAGAGCCAGGGAGATGAAAAGCAAGTACAAAAAATACAGGTTGCTTGCCATGGAATTTGAGATGCAACATTACCGCAGATTGCAGGATCCCACCTCCCCCTCTCAGGAAAGCAGTGAAACCCACCTGGAATTGATATCCACACTGAGAAGCATAGCGGGTCATGCAACCAATATTGCCAGGATTTTTATTAGTCAGCTTGAAAAAACCTAGTATGCCCAATGATGGAGAACAATCTAGAAAATACGTCACGTATCGATCCAAAAATCCATGAAAGCTGGAAAGCCCTCCTGCTGGAAGAGTTTAACCAGCCATACTTTTTAGCCCTGAAACAGTTCCTGGTCCAGGAGAAAAAAACCAATGTAATATACCCACCAGGGAATAAGATCTTTTCCGCCTTCAACAGAACTTCATTCGACCAGATGAAAGTGGTTATACTGGGACAGGATCCCTATCATGGTAAAGGACAGGCCCATGGCCTTTGTTTTTCTGTACCTCCGGGCATTACTGCACCACCTTCCCTGGTGAACATCTTCAAGGAACTGAACAATGACCTGGATATTCCCAATCCACCCCACGGCAACCTGGAGTCTTGGGCGGACCAGGGGGTCCTCTTGCTGAATGCCACCCTGACTGTCAGGGCCAACCAGGCTGGATCACACCAGAACAAGGGATGGGAAAATTTCACTGATGCAGTGATCAAGAAAATCTCCAATGACAGGGAAGGATTAGTATTCCTGCTTTGGGGCAGGTACGCACAGGCTAAAGAACACCTGATCAATGATGAGAGACATCATATACTGAAAGCCGCCCATCCATCACCGTTTTCAGCCCATTCAGGATTCTTTGGATGTCGCCATTTTTCAAGGGCGAACGAGATCCTGGAAGAACAGGGAGTGACACCTATTAACTGGAGCCTGTCCTAGCCTCCAGGTTCCTGGCTTTTGATCATGGTCAGAAGCATCTTGAACTTCTTCACCGCCTTTACGGCATGTGGCACACCCGCCGGCATGATGATGCTTTCACCCTTATTCAGCGAATGTACATTATCACTGATACGGATCTGGGCTGTTCCATCCATTACCTGTACCATGGCATCAAAGGGAGCTGTATGCTCACTGAGTTCCTGGCCCTGATCAAAGGCAAAAAGGCTAACATTTCCCCCCGGAGATTTCACTACGGGTTTACTGACAATGGATTGATCTGCATATGCAATGGCCTCTTCGATGACCATTACCTGGTCTCTGGGAAATTGATCTGAAGTCATAATATATTTTGTTTTTTTGTAAATATTAAATCCACTCCTCTGCCAGGATCTCTCCCTGGATACCCACCTGTACAGCCTTTACCGGAACCTTCCGCTGGGCCTTTGAGGTGGCCGACTGAACCAGCTGCATGAGACCTCCACAACAGGGTACCTCCATGATCATTACCGTGATGGTATTTACACCGGCATGGTCAAT
The DNA here is from genome assembly GCA_964642325.1 of uncultured Bacteroides sp. Classification (GTDB taxonomy): domain Bacteria; phylum Bacteroidota; class Bacteroidia; order Bacteroidales; family SM23-62; genus SM23-62. Next base: position 9,140 of record CAZXOJ010000124.1, read on the forward strand.
CAGGGCTGTCAATTTCTGCTCGTAGACCTGCATATTGGTATCAAGCTTGGGACAGGCAATTACCAGGGATTTGTTCTGCAGATGCTTTGCATGAAAATTCCCTAGTGAATATGCTACACAGTCCGCCGACACCAGTAGATCCGAGTCCTTGAAATAGCCTGCACCTGGATTGATAAGGTGCAGTTGCACAGGCCATTGGCGAAGGGCTGAAGGCTGGTCAGACACAAGCTCTCCTGTAGGTTCGGCCTGCCCGCCGGCCTGGAAGGACATTTCCTGGGAGCCCTGGCAACCACATCCGCTCTGCATTTGTAATCCAGCTGGATCAGGGGCTTGGGTTGGTTGGGATATATTCTGGGGTTTGCCATGGTGATGAACCTCTTGTATAATTTCCACCGGGTTAAAGTCAAGCTTCTCCTTGTTTTCCAGCAGGAACTGAACACCCTGCTTGAGGAATGTATGTTCCTGGTGATCTTTCAGGTGCTTCATATGGGCTGTTACGACATTCTTTCCCTTTTGTATCATTTCCTTCATAACAGCTATCTCATCATAGGGCTCCGCCTCCCTCTCTTCGATGATCAATGCGTCCTGTGGACAATGCCCTATGCATGCACCCAGTCCATCACACATTAAATCACTGATCAACACTGCTTTCTCGTCGATGATCTGCAAAGCACCTTCATGACAGTTGGGAACACAATTGCCGCAACCGTCACATTTTTCCTCATCTATTTGAATAATCTCTCTTTTCATTTTTGCTCTATTTAATTGTTATTCAAGATTTTAATTTCACTTAATGTCCTGTTTTCATAAAAATCCCTGAATTTTTCAGAAAATTCTGCCGGTAGGTTCCCGAAGACACAATTCTCAAAGGGACATTTTTCCTCGTCAATCCCGCAAAATGAATGGTTCATTTTGCCTTCGATCAATTCTATGATCTCCAGCAGGTTGACTTTCCCGGCATCTTTTAACAGTACAAAACCTCCTTTGGGTCCTCGCCCGGACCTCAGGTATCCCTGCCTTACCAGGAGTTGCATAACCTTGGCAATATGATTCCTTGAAAATCCGGTTTTTTCTGCCATCTGGTTAACATTGATAACCCCCTCCTGATTGGCAACCAGCGCCAGGGTATGAATGGCAATTGAGGATGCTTCTGATATGGAAGGAAATCTATTCATATGGGTATTTCGGTATTTGAATACCCAAATATATATATAATATTACAAATACCCAATTTGTATCATGAGATATAGAAGATTTTTAACGTGCCAACAGGGTGAAAATGGGGCTTATCTCAAAGGGGATATTGAAGGGGATGCCTTTAGTGGCGTATATTTTCCTGGTAGGATACGGGCAGGGCATCTAATATCACATCTGTTTGGCTAAGGTATTCTGTATTTATTATACTTTGTAGCAGGCCTTTTTCCTGGACTTCACATTTCAGGGCCCTTTCAAGTTGATTTTCAACCAGGTCATTCCCAGGAGGATCAGGCATGTATAAGCTTACATTATATCCCCAACATGCCAGTCGCCTCGCTGTTGTTAGTCCACCGCCCCCATTATTCCCTTTGCCCGCCAGCACCAGTATATTCGATCCCAATGCTGCATGTACAGCAATAACCCGGGCCATGTTCAATCCGGCATTTTCCATCATCAGTTCGATTGGAATATGGTATTTCCTGGTAGTCTCGTAATCCAGCTCTCGGAAAGCCTCAAGCTCCAGCATCTCTTCCTGGGTGATTCTTTGCTCTGGAAACGCTGGTTCAGGTGATACTTGCATGGCTAGTAAACGGTATTCAACCTGTAGCGGCGGGCAATGTATCTTACGGGAAGCCATGCGGCAAGAAATCCGATGGCCAGTACAGTAAAGAAGACCTTAATAACATCCATCCACTGGAAGACAACGGGATATGCATCGATGATAAAAGATCCGGAACCGGAAAGTTTGATCAGACCATATTTTGCCTGCAGCCATGATACCAAGGACCCAAGTATCAATCCAACAACTGCCCCGCTGATGGAGATCAACCAGCCTTCTAGCAAAAAGATCCGCTTTATCAGGGTAGCAGATGCCCCAAGGCTGTCAAGTGTATTGATGTCTTTTCGCTTATCAAGTATCAGCATGGTCAGTGAACCAATGATATTAAAGGAGGCAATGATTAAAATAAAACTGAGAATGAAAAAGATGGCCCATTTTTCTGATTTCATGATCCTGTAGAACAATTCATTTTGTTCATTCCTGTTTTGCACCTTAAATGTATCTCCCAGGATTGATTGTATCTCCTCCTGCGTTGCCGATTGATCTTTCCCCTCATCAATGTCCAGGGCTATGGCTGAAACTTCTGTGGAGTACTGGAGAAGATCGCGGGCGAATTCAATGGGGACCAGCAGGTATTTGGCATTGATCTGCTGTTCAATGCTGAACATACCGGAGGGAAAAATGTATTTCCTGTTGATTGCTCTTTCAGGATTCATAGAAATACTACCAGTCCGCTTGATCACATATATGTTAATTGGATTCAGGAAATTCAATCCAATGGCAAGATGGTAGGCGATGCCTATTCCGACAATAGCCATGGGCCGTTCGTTCTCCCATAATGTGTAAGCACCATCAACAATCATGGTGTCTACTCCGGTGACCAGATGGAACTGATCATCCACTCCCTTAACAGTTGCAATGTGTTGCCTGTCTCCATAACGCAACAGTACATTCTCCTCAAGGATTTCAGAAAAATGAAT